>JBGSRQ010000237.1:0-31436 GCA_041737515.1 Rhodobacterales bacterium
GCAACCGGGGCCACTTCCCAGCCGGGCGGCGGACAACCTGTTCTGGCTTGGCCGCTATGTCGAACGCACCGAGGGGCTGTTGCGCCTTGTGCGTGCCTATCATGGCCGGCTGCAGGAAAGCGGGACTGACCCGCTTCTGCAGGCCGTGCGCGAGAAACTTGCGCTTTACGGTACAGACGCGGACGAACCGTTGCCCGGCGGCATTCACGCGGCGCTCGATTCGGCGGTGAACAGTGCCAGCCAGATTCGCGACCGCTTCAGCGTTGATGGCTGGGCCGCCCTGAAAGACCTCCGGAAGTCGATGCAGCGCATCGCAAGGAACACCGAAGCCGGGGCAGATGCGGCCTTGGTCGCCAGCGTGATGTTGCGCAAGATTGCGGGGTTTTCCGGCCTTGTGCAAGACAACATGTATCGCGCGGCGGGCTGGCACTTTCTGACCATCGGCCGGTCATTGGAACGCGCCGCGATGATGACTGACCTGCTGGCCACGATGGCTGACCCCGCAGCCCCCGCCGGCGGCCTTGATCTGGCGATCGAGGTTGGCGACAGCATCATGACGCACCGTCAGCGCTATGCGATGTTCACCAGCCGTGCGTCGGTCATCGACCTTTTGGTGCTGGATGATCAGAACCCGCGCTCGGTTCTGTTCCATCTGGATGCGATCCGCAAAAGCGTGGATGACCTTTCCGCCGTTGGTCCGCATGCCCAGATGACCGATTTTGACCGCGCCGTGCTTGGCCTGCAAACCTCGGTCCGGCTGCAATCGGTGGTCACGATGGATACGCAGGCTCTGATCGAAACACGGGGCCACATACTCGATCTTTCAACGGCGCTTAATGCGACCTTCGTGCTTTAGGGGCGGGATGTGATCTACGATATCCGGCTGCGCATCGCCTATGAATACGCAACCCCGGCGGCGGGCGGCCGCCATGTGTTGTGCATATTGCCAAAGGAAGACCCCGCGCAGCGCCTGATGGCGGGCCTGATCGAGATTGAACCCAAACCCGATGAGCGCGTCGATCATGTCGATTTTTTCGGCAACCGGATCTCCGAGTTCAGCTATCGCAGCGCGCATGACAGCGTATCGGTGACGCTGAAAGCGCGGGTGGACCGGGCGGCACCGGGTGTGGCCGGCGGTGCGTCCCTTGCCTTGCATGCATTGCCGCAGGTGATGCAGTCGCATCTGAATTTGGGACCGGACTCGCCGCTGCATTTCACCGCGTCCTCTGGCCGGGTGCCGCATGATGCGGCGATGACCCGCTTTGCCAAAGCCCTGATCCGGCCCGGCATGACCGTGGCCGATCTGGTCGCGGCGCTGGGCCACGCCCTGCACGCCCATATGACCTTCGACCCCGATGCGACCGAGGTGGACACCCCCGCGACCGAAGCCTTCGCCAAGCGTCACGGCGTCTGTCAGGATTTCTCGCACATCATGATCGCCTGTCTGCGCGGGGTGGGCGTGCCAGCGGGTTATGTCAGCGGTTTTTTGCGGACCACCCCGCCGGCCGGAAAGCCGCGCCTTGAAGGGGCCGATGCGATGCACGCATGGGTTTGCGCCTGGTGCGGTCCGGATGCAGGCTGGGTGGAATTTGACCCCACCAATGATGTTCAGGCCGGACCCGATCATGTGGTCGTAGCCCGGGGGCGTGATTACGGCGATGTTGCCCCGATAAAGGGCGCACTGCGCTTGTCGGGCGGGCAGAAAAGCAAACAAGCGGTCGACGTGATCCCGCTGGACGGCTGAATTTGTGCGCGTGTGCGTTCAGTGGCTGGTCTGGGATGACTTATCCCCGATGCGCAAAGCAAATCGCCGGGCAGTCGCAATTTCTTGATCTGGCCGTCACGCCAGTTTGATAACTTCTGAACATAGAGGGGGCGTCCAATGCAGGAGTGCCCCTTGATGACGTTGAAACCAGTCCTTTCCCGCGTTGCGTTGATCATGCTTGCGGCGCCCGCGCTTGCCGAAGATACCTTTCCGTCCACGCTTGCCGGACACGCCCTTGTTCCGGCGATGACCATGGTTGCGCCGCCCGCCGATGCGCCTCGCGATGCATGGATCAGCGGCAAATTCACCGGACCCATCCGAAATGGTAAGCCGATGTCGGTCATGGGCGACACCGGGGCCAGCCACGGCAAACGCACAACGGGCATTGCGTTGCCCTTCATCGGTCAGCCGTTTCAGGGCTTTTCCGGCTTTGCCATGAACAAGGCTGACGACGGCTCGGTCTATGTTCTGACCGACAATGGCTTTGGCACAAAGCTGAACAGCCCTGACGCGATGCTGTTCTTCAGCCGCATCATGCCCGATTTTGAAACAGGCGCGGTGGATGTGCGCGAAACCATTTTCCTGCATGACCCCGACCGGATCGTTCCGTTCCGCATTGCATACGAGGGCACGGACCCGCGCTATCTGACCGGTGCGGATTTCGATCCCGAAAGCATCCAGCGCGTCGGCGACGATCTGTGGATCGGCGAGGAGTTCGGCCCCTTTCTTCTGCGCGTGGCGTTGGATGGCCGGGTCCGGGGCGTCTATCCCACAATGCAGAACGGTAAAGAGCTGCAAAGCCCCGACAACCCAGTCGTGCGCGCCCCGGCGGCGGCGGGCAAGGATTTCGTCGTCGCCCGATCGGGTGGGTATGAGGGAATGGCGCTGCAACCCGGCACCGGGCTTTTGTGGGCCATGCTGGAGAAACCGCTGGCGGGCGAGAATGGCGAGAATGAAGGCGCATTTCTGCGCGTGATGGCGTTCGATCCGAAATCTGCAAGCTGGACCGGGCAGAGCTTCAAATTTGCTCTGGCGGAAGGGGCCACCGCGATCGGTGATTTCAATTTCATCGACGACACCCGTGCTTTGGTGATCGAGCGTGACAACGGCGAGGGTGACCCCAGCTTGAAATGCGCGGGCGACCCGGCCGCCGATTGCTTTCCCTCCCCGGCAATGATCAAGCGGATCGTTCTGGTCGATACCGCGTCCGTTGATGCCGATGGGTTTGTGCGCCGGATCGGGCATATCGACCTGATGGATATTGGCGATCCCGATGGCAAGGCGCGGCTGAAAAGCGCCGCCAACCGCGATCTGACCGGCAAGTTCACCTTCCCGTTCTTTACCATCGAAGACGTGATGAAGGTCGACGACTCCCACATCATGATCGCCGTCGACAACAACCTGCCCTATTCGTCGGGCCGCGCGCTGGATCGGGCGGCCGATAACGAAATCATTCTGCTGTCGGTGCCAGAATTGCTGGCAGCCAAGTAATTAGGTACTTCTTTGCAGTAACGATTTGGGGCGGCTATTGTGCCGCCCTCTTTTCATTCTGACTCCGACGATGTGGCCCACAGATTGATATCCTCTTCGCCTGCGATCCGGTCAATCTCGGCCAGTTCATCTGCCGTGAAATTCAGATTGCGCACCGCACCGGCGCAATCTGTCACCTGTTCTGGCCTAGAGGCCCCGATCAGCGCCGTGGTGATCCCGCCGCCGCGCAGCACCCATGCAATCGCCATCTGCGCCAGTGTCTGCCCGCGCGCCCCGGCCATGTCATCAAGCGCCTTTACCGACGCCAGGGCGCTTTCGGTGATCGTTGCCGGGTTCAGACTTTTGCCTTGTGCGGCGCGGCTGTCGTCGGGGATGCCACCCAGATACTTTTTCGTCAGAATCCCCTGCGCCAGTGGTGTGAACGCAATCGACCCTACGCCCAACTCCTGCAACGTCCCTTTAAGCCCGTCATGTTCGACCCAGCGGTTGAGCATGTTGTAGCTGGGCTGATGGATCAGGCAGGGCGTGCCAAGATCCCGCAGTATGGCCACGGCCTGCCGCGTCCGTTCACTGTTATAGCTTGAGATGCCCGCATAAAGTGCCCTTCCGGACCGCACGATCTGGTGCAGCGCGCCCATCGTTTCTTCAAGCGGGGTGTCGGGATCAAAGCGGTGCGAATAGAAGATATCGACGTAATCCAGCCCCATCCGCTTCAGGCTTTGATCACAGGATGCGATCAGCGACTTGCGCGAGCCAAAGGTGCCGTAGGGGCCGGGCCACATGTCGTAACCGGCTTTGGAGCTGATGATCAGCTCATCCCGGTGGCCCGCGAAATCGGATTTCAGAATGTCGCCAAAGGCTTCCTCGGCAGATCCCGGCGGTGGGCCATAATTGTTGGCCAGATCGAAATGCGTGATGCCGTGATCAAACGCGGTCCGGCAGATGTCGCGCTTGGTCTGGTGCGGCGTGTCGTGACCAAAGTTGTGCCACAACCCAAGACTGACCGCAGGCAGCATGACCCCCGACGCCCCACAGCGACGATAGACCATCCGGTCATAGCGGTTTTCGGCAGGGGTATAGGTCATGGGATTTCCTTGGTTCCAAACGAGATCGCGCGGACGGGCTTGGTCCCCGCCCGCGCGTTGTGCTCAATACGCGGGTCAAACCCAGTTCAGACGAACCGGTTCCACAGATTTTCCAACCGCTCTTGCCGCCCCGATACCGGCTGAGGCTCCAGCTTTTCGGTGGTCACGCGGGCGGCAGCATCTTCGAGGCTGCCGTTCAGCATCGCCTTGGCCGCAGGGGATTTCCAGCCTGCATAGCGCGTGTCGCGCGCCGCCTCCATTTCGCCCGAGGCCATCAACGCTGCGGCCGATTTGAGCGCGCGCGCACAGGTATCCATGCCGCCGACATGCGCCAGTATCAGATCTTCGGGATCAAGGCTCTGGCGGCGGATCTTAGCGTCAAAGTTGGTGCCGCCGGTGGAATAGCCGCCAGCCCGCAAGATCTCGTAGAATGCCACGGCCTTTTCGGCGTGGTTGTTGGGGAACTGGTCGGTATCCCAGCCGGATTGATAATCATTGCGGTTCATGTCGATCGACCCGAAAATTCCCAAGGCATTGGCCAGCGCAATCTCGTGTTCGAAACTGTGCCCTGCCAGGATGGCATGGCCCTGCTCGATATTGGTCTGAACCTCCGTTTCAAGCCCGAAGTCCTTGAGGAACCCGTAAACCGTGGCGACATCGTAATCATACTGATGCTTTGACGGTTCCTGCGGTTTCGGCTCGATCAGGATCGCGCCCTTGAAACCGATCTTGTGTTTGTATTCCACAACCTGTTGCAGGAATCGCCCTGCATGGGCACGTTCGGCTGCAAGATCGGTGTTCAGCAGAGTTTCATAGCCTTCGCGCCCGCCCCAAAGAACGTAATTCTGGCCGCCCAGTTTCATCGTGGCGTCCATGTTCGCCTTCACCGTTGCTGCGGCATAGGCATAGATGTCGGGGTCAGGGTTGGTGGCAGCCCCCGACATCCAGCGACGGTTGCTGAACATGTTGGCGGTGCCCCAAAGCAGCCGCGCTTTGTGGCGGGTCTGCTTTTCGGCGATGTAATCCACCATCGCGTCCAGATTGCGTTTGGATTCGGCGAATGTCTTGCCTTCGGGGCGCATGTCGGCGTCGTGGAAGCAGTAGAACGGCTGGCCCAGAATATCGAACATCTCGAACGCTACATCGGCCTTCATGCGGGCCAGTTCCATCGTTTCGCCAAACCACGGTCGATCCAGCGTCTGGCCGCCGAACGGGTCGCCACCGGGCCAGGCAAAGCTGTGCCAATAGGCGACGGCAAAGCGCAGATGATCCTCCATCCGCTTGCCCATCAGCATCTCGTCGGGGTTGTAATGGCTGAAGGCGAATTCGTTGGTGGATGCCTCGCCCTCATACTTGACAGAGGGAATGCCTTTGAAGAAGTCGGTCATGTCAGATCCTTGAGCATGGTTTGTGCCGCGCGATACCGGGCATGGCCGGCATCGAATGCGGCGGTCAGGGCAGAGTCGGGTTCAATGCCGCGTGCAATCTGCGGCAAGGTGGCGATTTCGGCGCCCGCTCCCGTTGCTGCCATCAGTGCCAGGCGGGCCGCGCCAAATGCACCGCCAAAATCGCCCGCAACGGGCAGATGCACGGGCAGATCAAGGGCTGTGGCAATCGCCTGCAGCCAATAATCGGATTTTGATCCGCCACCGACCGCGATCAGGTGGTTCAGGCGGGTACCCGTGGCCGCCAGCGCATCGCGGCAATCGCGGATGGCAAAGGTCACACCCTCCAGCACGGCACGGGTGCCTGCGGCGCGGTCTGTGCCGTGTTCAAGACACAGAAACGCGCCCCGGATAGCGGCATCGTTCAAGGGTGTGCGCTCGCCCCCCAGATAGGGCAGGAACAGGGTTTTCGACGGGGCCTGAAGCGGCCCCATGTTGGCGGTCAGGCTGGCCGCCGTATCGCCCACAAGCCCCGCATACCAGTTCAGCGCATCGGTTGCGGCAAGGATCACGCCCATCTGATGCCAGGTGCCGGGCAGCGCATGGCAAAACGTGTGTACCGCCGTCGCCGGACTGGGTTGGTAGCCGTCGTTCGCTGCAAAAAGTACACCAGACGTGCCAAGTGATACAAATGCCTCACCCGCGCGCACGACGCCAACGCCTACGCCCGAGGCAGCATTGTCACCACCACCGCCCGCCACGATCACGCCCGAAGGCAACCCCCAGCGTTGCGACAGCGCTGCACGCAAAGTGCCCGATACTTCAGAGCCTTCAACCAGCCGCGGCATGTGGTGGCGCGAAAGCCCTGTGGCGGCCAGCAGATCATCCGACCAGTCGCGCAAGCCGGTATCCAGCCAGCTTGTGCCCGCCGCATCCGACATCTCGGCCGCATGATCGCCGGTCAGCCACAGGCGCAGGTAATCCTTGGGCAGCAGCACTTTCGCCACTTTCTCCCAAAGCCGCGGCTCGTGCCGCTGCACCCACATCAGTTTCGGCGCGGTAAAGCCCGGAAAGACGATGTTGCCGCTGATCCGGCGAAACATCGGGTCGTCGTCCAGCTCGGCGGCCTCCAGATGGCTGCGCGTGTCGTTCCACAGGATGCACGGGCGCAGCACTTCGTCCGCCGCATCAAGCAGGGTCGCCCCGTGCATGTGCCCCGAAAGCCCGATGCCCTTTACCGATGCAAGCGAGCGTTCCACCGCCAGCGCATCAAGCACCGACTCGGCCGCGGCAATCCAGTCGGCGGGCGATTGTTCGGACCAGCCATCGTGCAGACGTGCCACCGTCAGGGGCGCAGTCGCTTCGGCCAGCACCTGCTGGCCGTCATCCATCAGGATGCCTTTAAGGCCAGAAGTCCCCAGATCAAGGCCGATGTACATCAGGCGGCCTTCGCGTGCGGTTTCCCAAGGATGATCATGCTCAGGATATCCTCGTCCGTCACCTCATCCACGTTCACCGTGCCCACGAGTTGACCGTTTTTCATCACCGACGCCCGATCGCACAGTTTCATTACGTTGTGGATGTCATGTTCGATCAGGAAAATACCCAGCCCCTGCGCCTTCAGTTCCTGAATAAGTTCGGCGACCATCTGCGTCTCGTGTGGGCCAAGGGCGGCGGTGGGCTCATCCATGATCAGGATTTTCGCGTTGAAGTAGACGGCGCGCGCGATGGCAACCGACTGGCGCTGCCCACCCGAAAGCGCGTTCACCGGCACGTTGAACTTGCGGAAATTGGGGTTCAGCCGCGACATGATCTTGCGGGTTTCCGCCTCCATCTTGCTGTCGTCCACAAAGCCCAGAGGCGACACGATCTCGCGCCCCAGAAACAGATTCGAGGCGGCGTCAAGGTTATCGGCCAGTGCCAGCGTCTGATAGATCGTTTCGATGTTTTGGGCGCGGGCGTCGCGCGGGTTGTTGATCGTGACCTCTTGCCCGTTGATCAGAATCTGGCCGCTGTCGGCCTGATAGGCACCCGACAGACATTTGATCAGCGTCGACTTGCCAGCGCCGTTATGGCCCAGAAGGCCCACAACCTCGCCCGGGTAAAGGTCGACGGTAACGTGATCGACCGCCTTGATGCCGCCGAACGAAATCGAGATATCGCGCAACTCGACAAGCGGGGTTCCGGTGTTTGCCATGATATTCCCCTTACTTCACTTTGCGGCGGTAAAGATTGTCGATGTAGACGGCCAGCACCAGCACGGTGCCCACGACGATCTGTTGCAAGGCCGTGTCAAACCCGATCAGAACCATGCCCGATTGCAGGGATTGCATGACCAATGCGCCCAGAATGGCACCATAGATCGTGCCAAGGCCCCCGGCCAGCGACGTGCCCCCGATGACGGCGGCGGCAATGACGTAAAGCTCGTCCAGCAGCCCCAGCGCATTGGTGGCCGAGTTCAGGCGGGCCGAGGCCACACAGGCCGAAAGCCCCGCCAGTGTGCCCATCAGCGTGAAGATCTTCATCGTCATCCAGCGTGTGTCGATGCCCGCCAGGGCCGCCGCTTCGGGGTTGCCGCCGATGGCAAAGACATAGCGGCCAAACCGGGTGCGGGTCATCAGGATGGTCATCAGAATTCCCACAACGATCAGGATCAGCACCGGAATCGCAAAGCCGTGGCTGATGAACAGTCCCTCGGGCGGCACGGTGATGTTGTTGGCCTTCGCATAGGCATTCACGATGCCGACGGGCCAGGGATACGAGTTGACCAGAAGCACCGATCCGATGATCGCGCTGCACCCGATGATGGCCAGAAACGCCTCGGCCCACATCGGGCGCAGGACAAATTCGTGCTTCACCCGGTTGGCACGGCCACTGCGCAGCATCCACAAAAGCCCGATGCAGCCAAGCGCGCCGACGATCCAGCTTCCTGTGGCACCGACCGCGCCATACGGCCCGCCGCCCAGCAGCGCGAACGTGGTATCGACCGGGGAAATCGTCTTGCCGCCCGCTGCCAGAAACGCGCTGCCGCGCCAGATCAGCAGACCGCCCAGTGTGACGATAAAGGCGGGAATGCGGAAATAGGCGATCAGAACGCCGTGCAGTGTGCCGATCATCGCACCAAAGGTCATGCCGACGATTGCGGTGATGATCCAGATCATCGGATGGCCAAGGCCAAGGTATTGCGGCAGGATGTTGACCTGCAAAATGCCCATCACCATTGCAGTGACGCCCAGAATGGCTCCTACTGAAAGGTCGATGTTGCGCGTCACGATCACCAGCACCATCCCCGTGGCCATGATCCCGATCGAGGATGTCTGGACCGACAGGTTCCACAGGTTGCGCGGCGTCAGGAACGCGCCTTGCCCGTTGAAGATCGCGCCGTAAAGGTGAAACCCGATCCAGATCAGCGCCAGCGCGCCGATCATGCCCAGAAGGCGGGTGTCAATCTCGGTCGCACGCAAAAAGCGTGTCACGGGGCCGGCTCCGGCATCCTTGGATGTGGTCACGGCTGATTTCGGTTGGGTTGTGTCGGTCATGTCCTCGTCCAGCATTGCGTGGGGGAATGACGACGATGGAACGCCCTGCAACTGCAGGACCCATGCGCCGGAATTGGGTCGGAACGCGTCAGGCCACTGGCCCTGACAAAACGAAGAACTGCGGCGCAGGAACGACCCCGCGCCGCAGCGATGTCAGCTTACTGACAGGCCGCCAGACCTTCCATCGCGCCGGCGCAGGCTTCCTCTTTCGAGATATGGCCTGCGTCGATGGCAAGGTTCAGCGTGTCCTTGGTGATCGGCGTTGGCGACAGCAGGATCGCGTTCATTTCAACGCCCTTCTCGCCGCCGTTGAACTTGGTCGCACCGGCAATCGCGTCAAGCGCGGTGCCGCCTGCCAAAGCCGCTGCAATCTCGCCAGCGGCCTTGCCAAGCTGACGCGAGTCCTTCCAGACCGAAACGGTCTGGTTGCCACGCGCCACACGGTTGATCGCGGCAAGATCGCCGTCCTGACCGCCGACCGGGATGACAAGACCCTGAGCCGAAAGTGCAGCAACCACACCGCCCGCCATACCGTCGTTTTCGGCCAGCACGGCGTCAACGGCGTTATTGTTTGCGGTCAGGATCTGCTCCATGTTCTTCTGGGCATTCTCAGGCTTCCAGCCGTCCGAGAACGCCTCGCCGACGATCTTGATCTTGCCGGCTTCAACGTCTGCACCGATCACTTCCATCATGCCTTCCAGAAGGAACGCCGCGTTCGGATCGCCCGGATCGCCCTTGATGATCGCAAAGTTGCCTTCGGGTTTCACCTTGACGACTTCTTGCGCGATGATCGAACCCACGCCCTTGTTGTCGAAGGTCAGATAGAAAGTGCGGGCATCTTCGATCAGACGGTCATAGCCAACAACCGGAATTCCTTCGGCAGCGGCAGCCTCGATGGCGGGCGCAATCGCGTCCTTGTCCCATGCGTTGATGATCAGGGCATTGGCACCCTGTGCGATCAGCGCTTCAACGTCGGTCAACTGCTTGGCCGAAGACGACTGTGCGTCAGCCGAGATGTATTCGTCGCCGGCAGCCTCGATTGCCGCTTTCATCGCCGCTTCGTCGATCTTCCAGCGCTCTTCCTGAAAGCTGGCCCACGAAACACCGATTTTTTTGCCTTCGGCCAAAGCCGCAGACGAGAACCCGGCAGCGGCCACAACCGCCAGCAGAATTGCGTTACGCATGTAATTCCTCCCTTATCTTTGCGGCCAGCGAATGGCCGGTCCGACAGATTCGTCGGCACGGGCGAAAATTGCCGCGAATAATTTCAGTTGTCAAAATAAAAATGTTCGGCAAGTCTGGTCATGCTTGGAAAAGCACCAGAAATTCGCCGCAACGCAGCAAAATCCAACCAAGTCTGCACAAAATGCGAGCTTTTTCGTTAGGAGACCAAAGTAATCATGCTGCAGCCGCGAAAAGAAGCAGGGCCGGGTTGCGGCCCGCTGATTCCCCCGCTGTCCGAAACGACGCGGCCCTTGCGGCAGCAGGTCTTTGAACGCGTGCGCGCCGCCGGGCTGATTCCACGCGTGCAGGTTGCAAAAGAGCTGGGCGTTTCTCCCGCAACCATCACCACGATCACCTCTGAACTGATCGAGGCCGGGTTGATAGAAGAGGTCGCGACCTCACGCGATGGCGATCAGGGCCGGGGCCGCCCGGCGGTCGCCCTGGGTGTCCGGGCAGGTGCGCACCGGGTTCTGGGCATGAAACTGAGCGATCGCGAACACACCGCCGTGATCGTCGATTTTGCGGGCAACCTGATTGCCGATGCCACCGTGACCCGCCGGCCGGGTGCGATGGATCTGCCGACGTTGCTGGATGCATGTGAAACGCTGCTGAACCGGGTGTGCCAGAAAGCCGGGCTGGCGCGGCATGAACTATCCGCCGTGGGGCTTGGTGTGCCGGGGTTTGTCGATTGCGATGATGGCATCGTGCTGTGGTCGCCGGTGTTGACCGATCGCGGGGTCGCTCTGGCCGCCGCTGCCTCGGCCCGGCTGAACCTGCCGGTCATCATCGACAACGACGCCAATCTGGTGACGCTGGCTGAATTGTGGTTCGGCGCGGGGCGCCATCTGGCTGATTTCGCGGTGGTCACCATCGAACATGGCGTCGGCATGGGATTCGTGCTGAACCACCGCATCTATCGCGGCGCGCGGGGGTTGGGGATGGAACTTGGTCACACCAAGGTGCATCTGGACGGCGCCTTGTGCCGCTGCGGCCAGCGCGGATGTCTGGAGGCATATATCGCGGATTACGCCCTTGCGCGCGAGGCGACCACCGCGCTGAACCTGACGCACAAGGACGGGCAGTCGATCTCGGTTCTGCTGGAAAGCCTTTACGATCACGCCAAGGCGGGCAACACTGCCGCGCGGTCCATCTTTCGCCGGGCGGGGCGGTTTCTGGCGGTCGGGCTTTCCAACGTGATCAACCTTTTCGACCCAGCGCTGATCATCCTGTCGGGGGAACGGATGCGGTACGACTATCTTTACGCCACCGAAACCCTGGCCGAGATGGAGGCGCTTGTCATCAACACCGGCCGCCCCCGCCCGCCGATTGAAATTCACGCCTGGGGCGATCTGCTTTGGGCGCATGGTGCGGCCGCACTGGCACTGTCGGCTGTCAGCGAGGGTCTTGTCGCCCCAGTGCGGGAGCTTGCGGCGCAATGAAACATCTATTTGCAGCCCTGCTGACAGCAAGCCCCGCCCTGGCCGATCCGCTGTTCATTGACCGGTCGGCCACGCTGCCCATCGCGCAGGTTTATGATGGTGATTGGGAGCATTTCGTGGGCGGCGGCGTTGCCATACTGGATTGCAACGGCGACCATCTGCCCGATCTTTACGCGGCGGGTGGCGCGAACCCGTCGCATCTTTTCATCAACACCTCGACACCCGGCACCGACATTGCCTTTGCGCTGGGCGACGCCCCACACCTCAATGGCGTCACCGGGTCTTATCCGATTGATATCAATGGTGATGGCTGGCTTGATCTGGTGGTGCTGCGGGTCGGCCCGAATGTGCTGCTGAAGGGCGGGCCAGACTGCCACTTCACCGATGCAACGGCAGAATGGGGCTTTGATCCTGCCGACCGCTGGACCACATCCTTTACCGCCACATGGGAGCAGGGCCGCGACTGGCCGACGCTGGCGGTGGGAAATTATGTGGATCGCACCAATCCCAATGGCCCGTTCGAGGCCTGCGATGCGAACGAACTTCATCGTCCTGAAGGCCGCAAATACACCGCACCCACGCTTTTGAAACCCGGCTTCTGCGCGCTTTCCATGCTCATTTCCGACTGGAAGCGGAACGGCGTGCCCGATCTGCGAATCTCGAACGACCGGCAATATTATGTGCGCGGCGGATATGAACAGATGTGGCACCTGAAGCCGCTGGCCGAATACACCGAGGCCGAAGGTTGGGCGCATGTCAGCCTTTGGGGCATGGGGATTGCCAGCCGTGATATCACCGGCGACGGATTACCCGAGGTGATGCTGACCTCGATGGCAGATCAGCTTTTGCAGATCAACAAGGGCGACGGTGTGCTGGAAGACGCGCCCTATTCTATAGGCACATACGCGACCACGCCCTTTATCGGTGACGATGGCCGCGCATCGACTGGATGGCATGCCGAATTTGGCGACATCGACAATGACGGGCGGCCCGATCTGTTCATTTCCAAGGGGAATGTGCAGGAAATGCCGTCGAACGCGATGCGCGACCCAAACAATCTTCTGATGCAGCAACCGGATGGCACTTTCACCGAAAAGGCCGATGTCGCCGGGGTGGCAACAACCGAACGCTCACGCGGGGCGGCTGTAACCGATCTGAACGGCGACGGCCGGCTGGATCTGGTGGTGATGAACCGCCAAGCCCCGATCGAGATCTGGCAGAACGCGACCAAGGGCACCGGCGGTTGGCTGGCCATTGAGCCGCGCATGACGGCTGGCAACACCCGCGCCGTGGGTGCCTTTGTCGAGGTGCGGGCGGGCGGCCATGTGCAGACCCAGGAAATCACGGTGGGCGGCGGTCATGCCTCGGGAGAGGCGGGGCCGATGCACTTTGGTCTGGGCGATGCAGCCGACGTAAAGGCGCGGGTCATCTGGCCGGGGGGCGCTGTGTCGGATTGGGTGGCGATGCCGTTGAACCGCCGTGTCACGGTAACCGCCAACGGCAACGGGCTGACGGTCGAATAGCCGCTAACGATCCACCGGCAGACCGCTGGGCACTGCATCAGGAATACCAAGTCGCCCCTTGATCGCGGCGGGGTCTTCCAGTGCGGCAAGGAAGGCCAGAATATCGGATTGCGCCTGCGCATCAAGCGCCACCGGCGGCGTCACGACGGCTGCTGCAATTGCCACCACCTCATCGGCGTTTTGCATCGCGGCCCAATCGGGCTTTTTGGCCTCGAACGCGGGCAGGGTCACACCCGCCACATAGGCCGCAAGCCCGGCCTTGGGATCAAGGTGGTAAGCCAGAAAGCCGGCAAGGGACACATGTGCCCCGGCATGGCCATAAGGGGCGGTTGCGGTCACATTGCGCAGGGACGGCGTGCGAAACGCATAGGCATCTTCGGCCCGGTTCGTCACCCGCTTGCGGCCCGTGTCGCGCGAATGACGCTCGAACCGTTCAGCCTTGCCGGGGCCAAGCTGCGGTTCGCCCATGGCGTGAAATTTCATGTCGGTCTGGAACTTGCCGCTGTGGCACGCACTGCACCCGGCCTCGCCATAAAACAGCGCCTGACCCGCCGCCGCTTCGGGTGACAGGGCGGCCTCGCCGCGCAGGGATGCGTCAAACGCTGACGTGTCAGACCGCCATTCGACCTGAACAAAAGCCGCAATCGCGTTGGAGATATCGGTGAACTGAATATCCCGCCCGGCTGCAATCTCGGGATAGGCGTCGCGGAACATCTGCGCATAAGCGGGAATTGCCGCAACCCGGTGCGAGATGATGTCCCAGGCGCCGCCCGGCCCGGTGATGCGGCCCTGACGGATAGCGGTGGACACATCGCTTTCCTCATAATGCCCGGCCATTTCATCATTCGACAGCACCGGGAACATGGTCTGCGCCGACAACAGCGACGTAAAACCCGCCACCATCGAATCCTCCAACGGCGTGCGCAGGCCCGACCGGCGCGCAGGGTCAACCTCGATCCGGCCATCGTGGAACATCACGGTAAACGCCTTGGCCCCCACATTGAACAGCGCAGGTGCGTTGCGCGGAATACGCTGCTCGGGCAGATTGTCGGGGTCGGCGGTGCGCGCAGGCCCAAGTCCCAAGCCGCCTTCACCCAGCCCAAGCGACAGCCCGTCGCCGGTTGCGAATTTCGGATGGTGGCAAGTGCCGCAGGAAATGTTGCGGTTGCCCGACAGGATCGGGTCCCAGAACAAAAGCTGCCCCAGTTTGACCTCTGCCTGGGTGACTGTCGGAAAATCGGTGTCTGTGATCGGATCGGGCAAGACGGGCCCCGCCCCGGCCAATGTGGGCAGGCACATAACCAAAACTGCGGCAACACGGCGAAGTGCAAGCATCGGAAACCTCCATCTGGACATAATTAAACATGTGCGCGCCAGTGTGGAAAGGCGAATTTCCGCAAATACCGGAACCAAACCGCGCCTTCACGCGTTGTTGCGGTTGTCGAGACCCTTGCGAGATGCGATGGTCAGACGGGGCATCCAGGTTCGGGGGAACGGCAGAGTGCGGGTTTTGACCATCGGTCGCCATACGGGCCTGGCCCTTGCTCTGATCGCCGCCTGCACAAACCCCGCCCATGCCTTTGAAACGCTGGATTTCAACGTCGCAGGCGACGACACGGACATAGAAGATGCCGTGCGCGGCGCGTCCCTGCTGATCGGCAAGAAATCCGAAGGCGTCACCGACCCGCAGGATATTCTGGCCGCGGCGCGCGCCGAATACGGCCGCATTATCGGCGCACTTTATGCCGAGGGGCATTATTCCCCCATCGTCAGCGTCAAGGTTGACGGACGTGAAGCATCCTCGATTCCGCCGCTGGAAGCGCCATCCGCGATCAACCGGATAGAGGTTTCGGTGACGCCCGGCCCGGAGTTTGCATTTTCGACGGCACGGATTGCGCCGTTGGCCCAAGGCACCGAACTGCCCGAAGGTTTTGCCACGGGCAAGACAGCGCGTAGTGGAGTCATTCAGGAAAGTGCGGGCGTGGCGGTTGATGCCTGGCGCAGTGCGGGCCATGCCAAGGCCGCACCCTCTGGCCAATCCATCGTTGCCGACCACTCCCGCCGAACCCTTGTCGCCGATGTGACGCTGCGCCCCGGTCCGAAACTGCGCTTTGGCCCGCTGACTTTGATCGGTCAGCAGCGGATGCGCGAAAGCCGTATCCGTGCGATTGCAGGCTATCCCGAGGGCGACGTTTTCGACCCCGAAGCCATCAAGACCAGCGCCGATCGTCTGCGGCGAACAGGGGTGTTCCAGTCGGTTTCGCTGACCGAGGATGACGGGATCATTTCGCCCGATCTTCAGGGCATCACCGCAACGCTGGTCGAAGAAAAACGCCGCCGTTATTCGTTCGGTGCAGAAATCGCCAGTTCCGAGGGTGCCAAGCTGAGCGGGTATTGGCTGCACCGCAACCTCTTTGGTGGGGCTGAACGTCTGCGGATAGATGGTGAGGTTGCCAACATCGGCGCGCAAAGCAGCGGCACCGACTACAGCCTTGGCGCCACGCTGGAACGCCCGGCAACCTTCAACCCCGATACGACTCTCGGCTTTCGCATCAAGTTCTCGCATCTGGACGAACAGGATTATGTGGCTGACGTGGCCGATATTGGCGTCGGCCTCAGCCGCATTTTCACCAGCAAGCTTACCGGAACCTTAGGGCTGGAGTATCAGGCGTCAAACGTCAGCGACGAGTCGGGCAATACGCAATACCGCCTGTTTGCCCTACCGGTGGGTGTGATCTGGGATAACCGCGACAACCCGCTGAACCCGACCAAGGGCTTTTTCGCGCAGGGCGAGGCGACGCCGTTTCTGGGCTTTGGCGGCACGGACAGCGGCGCACGCCTGACCTGGGATGGTCGCGCCTATCGCGGCTTCGGAAGCGGCGAGAAACCAGTTGTGCTGGCAGGCCGCGTGCAGGGTGGAGCGATCATCGGGGCCAGCCTTGCCGGTGTGCCGCGCGATTTCCTGTTCTATTCGGGCGGTGGTGGCACCGTGCGCGGGCAGCCCTACCAATCGCTTGGAGTCAATGAACTGGTGGCGAATGGAGAGACATTCCAGACTGGCGGCACCTCGTTTCTTGCGGCCTCGGTCGAAGCGCGGGTGCCGGTCACCAAAAGCATCGGCGTCGTGGGCTTTGTCGACGCCGGATATGTCGGCGCCGGCACGATTTTCAGTGATGCTGGCGAATGGCACGCGGGTGCAGGGATTGGCCTGCGCTATGATACCGGCGTCGGGCCGATCCGGCTTGATGTCGCGGGGCCGGTTGGTGGCAACACGGGCAAGGGCGTGCAGGTCTACGTCGGCATAGGGCAGGCATTCTGATGCGGAAATTCGTTCTTCTGGCCTGTCTTGCGCTGCCACTGCCTGCCGTGGCGCAGGACGATGACAAGGGATATCTGACCAACCTGCTTGAAGAAAACCTGTCTGGCGCAGGCCGTTCCGTTGTGATTGACGGGTTTGCGGGGGCGCTGTCATCGCAAGCCAGCCTGACCCGGATGACCATCGCCGACAGTCAGGGCGTCTGGCTGACGCTTAAGGATGTGACGCTGGACTGGAGCCGGTCATCCCTGCTGGTCGGCAAGGTGCAGGTCAGCGAACTGACCGCAGGCGAGATCATACTGGACCGCCAGCCGATCGCGGAGGCATCAACGGTGCCCGCCCCCGAAGCGTCAGGCTTTTCGTTGCCGGAATTGCCGGTTTCGGTGATTATCGACAAGCTGTCGGCTGCGAAGATCGTGTTGGGCGCACCGATCCTTGGCACCCCGCTTGAAGCGCGGCTTGAGGCGTCGGTTGCCCTTTCGGGCGGCGAAGGGTCGGCCAATCTGGTGTTGGAGCGCACCGACGAAGGCCCGGCAGAACGCATCGCGCTGACCGCAAGCTATGCAAACGAAAGCGGCCAGTTGGCGATTGATCTGGACGTTCAGGAAGGCGCGGGCGGCCTTGCCACGCAAAAGCTGGGTATACCCGGCGCACCTGCCGTGGATCTGACGGTCAAGGGCGAGGGCCCGGTCAGCGGTTTCATTGCCGACGTAAGCCTTTCCACAGACAACGCGCCGCGTCTTGCGGGGACAGTGGAGTTGAAGCAGGCGCAGAACGGCGCGCAGGGGTTCGACGTCGATCTGTCGGGTGACCTCGCACCCCTGTTCGCGCCGGAATATGCAGAATTCTTTGGCAATGACGTTTCGCTGAAAGCCACGGGCGAACAGGCAACCGATGGCCGGCTTCTGCTGAACCAACTTGCGCTGCGGGCGCGCACGCTGATCCTTGATGGCACGTTGGCGCTGGCGGCGGACGGCTTGCCGCAGAGTTTCGCGCTGACCGGCAGCATTGGGTCGCCCGATGGATCGCCGGTTCTGTTGCCACTGACAACCGATCTGAAAACCGAGCTGAACCGGGCCGAGATCAACCTGTCGTTTGACGCCGCGACGGGCGACGGCTGGGTTGGACACGCCACGGTGAACGGCCTGCGCCGCGATGATTTTTCAGCAAGTCAGCTTCAATTGAACGGATCGGGCGTGATCAGCCGTCTGGCAAACCAGCAAGCCGCCAGCGGAACCATTGCCTTCAACGCCGAAGGGCTTTCCCCCCGCGATGCGGCGTTGGGTCGGGCGCTGGGGTCGATTGTCGGCGGTGAGGCTGATTTCAAATGGACGTCGGGGATTGATGGTCTGGAATTGCCCCGCATCGTTCTGTTTGGCGAGGATTACGGGTTGAACGCCGCGCTTCGCCTGGTGGGAATTTCCACCGGTCTGACCGTTTCGGGCGAGGCGTCGGTGCAGGCGGCCAATATCTCGCGCGCCGCTGCTTTGGCGGACCGTCCGCTTTCGGGGGCTTTGAAAGCCCGCGTGCAAGGCGCAGCGAATGTGCTGGGCGGCAGTTTTGATCTGCAGGGAAGTGTTGATGGCACAAATCTGGTCATCGGGCAGGAACAGGCTGACAATCTGCTGAAAGGCGGGTCGCACATCGACATCTCGATCAAGCGCGACCAGGCGGGCACGGTGTTGCGGCTGCTGAATATCGAGGCGCAAACCCTGAAAGCCACCGCGCAAGGCACGATCGCCACGGCGGGCAATGACATTACGGCAGATATCAACTTTTCCGACCTGTCGGCTTTGGGGCCGGACTATCGCGGAGCGTTGTCAGGCAAGGCAACGTTCAAGGGCATGCCGGAAGCAGGTGACGTAACCCTGAAAGCAAGCGGCAACGGTGTCGCCCTGGGCATCGCCGAACTGGACGGGCTGCTGCAAGGGCCGTCCACGATTGCGCTGGACGCGAATATCTCTGGCCAGCGCATCACGCTGCGGCGGGCCGATGTTGCGGCGGCGACGTTGCGGGTTGGCGCGACCGGCGTCTATGATCCGGCGGGCAGTGATCTGGCGGCGGATGTGGCATTTGCCGATCTTTCGGTTCTGGGCGCGGCTTACAAGGGCGCGCTGAATGGCAAGGCCACGTTCAAGGGCAAGGCCGATGATGGCGATCTGACGCTCAATGCCAATGGAACAAGCGTTTCGGTTGGTATTCCGCAAGTTGACGGGCTGCTTCGCGGGGCATCAATCATCGTTCTGGATGCAGGCCTGAAGGGGCAGGCGATCATGCTGCGTACGGCCCGCGTCAATGCACAGACCCTGAACGTGACCGCCAGCGGAACCTATGATCCGGCGGGCAGCGATATTGCGGCGGATGTGTCTTTTGGCGATCTGCGCGCGCTGGGCGGCGGCTATCGCGGGGCGCTGGCGGTCAAGGGCAGCTTTGCCGGCACGCCCGAAAAGGGCACCTTGAACGTCACCGGAAACGCCAGCAATCTGGCCATCGGCCAGCCCGAGGCGGATGCGCTTTTGCGCGGCCAGACCAACCTTTCCGCCGCTTTGCGGCTGGACGGCGGGCGCATCGCGGTGGACCGTGCAACACTGCAAAACCCGCAACTGACCGTCGATGCCTCGGGTGAGGTGGCAGGTGCCACGCGCCGCGTCACACTTTCGGCAAGGCTGGCCAATCTTGCCCTTGTGTTGCCAGGCTTTCCGGGCGCGGTGACAGTTGACGGCACCGCGGTGGACAACGGGCAGGTCTATCAGGTCAATCTTTCCGGGCGCGGTCCGGGGCAGATTGATGCGCGTGTGGCGGGCAGTGTGGACACGAATTTCGGCTCGGCCAATCTGACCATCACCGGATCGGCGCAATCCGGGCTGATCAATGCGTTCCTTGGCCCGCGATCCATTTCGGGGCCGGTGCGGTTTGATCTGGCGCTGAATGGTCCGTTGGCGCCATCGTCGCTGATTGGCACGGTCACGCTTTCGGGCGGGCGATTTGCCGACCCATCCCTGCCTTTTTCGCTGGATGCCATTGCGGCTACTGCGAACCTGGGCGGCGGGCAAGCGCGGGTGGATGCAACGACCAATGTATCAAGCGGCGGTCAGGTCCGGGTGGCAGGCACGGTCGGTCTTGCCGCGCCTTATGACGCGAACCTGCAGGCCGAACTGACGCGGGTGGTGGTCAAGGACCCGGCATTGTACCAGACCCGGCTGGCTGGCACGATTTCCGTCGAAGGCCCGCTGACTGGCGGCGCACTGATCGGCGGGCGGGTCGACCTGGTGGAAACCGAGGTGCGGATTCCCGAGACCGGGCTTGGCGGCGTTGGGTCGTTGCCGGACCTGCAACACATCAACGAACCCGCCGCCGTGCGTGCCACCAGGGTGCGTGCCGGGCTGTTGGATGACGGATCGGCCGCAGGCGGGGGCGCGTCGCAACGCCCCTTCGGGATTGATCTGCTGATCTCTGCCCCCAACCGGATTTTTGTGCGGGGCAGGGGGCTTGACGCGGAACTGGGGGGCCAGTTGCGGCTTTCAGGCACCACGGCGAATATTGTGCCCAGCGGGTCGTTCAACCTGATCCGGGGGCGGCTTGATATTCTGGGCAAGCGGATTGATCTGGTCACAGCCTCGTTGCAGCTTGAAGGTGATTTCAATGCGTTGATCGACGTGCTGGCCTCGACCGAAAGCGATGGGATAACAAGTTCGGTCAAGATTTCCGGATCAGCGTTCGAACCCAAGGTCAGCTTCGTCTCAAGCCCGGAACTGCCCGAGGAAGAGGTGCTTTCGCGGCTTTTGTTCGGACGAGATCTGACCTCGCTTTCTGCCTTTCAGGCGGCGCAGCTTGCCAGCGCCGTTGCCTCATTGGCCGGGCGTGGGGGCGACGGTATCGTGGGTCGACTGCGCAAGGGGTTCGGGCTTGACAACCTTGATGTCTCTACCAGTGACAGTGGGGCGGCAACCGTGCGTGCGGGGAAATACCTGTCGCGCAATCTGTATACCGAAGTCGAAGTGGATGATCAGGGCCAAAGCCAGATCAACCTGAACCTTGATGTAACCCCCAACATTACCCTGCGCGGGTCTGCCGGATCAAGCGGCGACACCGGAATCGGGATATTTCTGGAGCGCGACTACTAAGCCGATCGCCGGCCCTGCCGTTTAATGCAAGCGCACCTTGACCGGGTCATTGTCGGGCCATTCTGACAACCCGGCCCACAGATGATCAAGATCGCTTGCAGCGCGGGCCGACAGTTCGGGGTCGGCGAAAAGCTGTGATTTCATCCGCAGGAATGTGTCACGGGTCGAAAGGGTCCTGATCTGGCGGCCAGCCGTCAGCAGTATGCGATAGGCCTTTGATCGGGCGAGGATACCATCATCCGGCAACGCCGCACCGCCCCCAAGATCCAGATACGCGCGCCGCGCCGCATCAATCGCATAAGCCAGCGACACCACTCGATCTGCTTCGGTCATTGTGCACCACTCCTTTGGTTTGATCACGGATCAAGGGATAGCGACTCCACGATGTTAACGGTTCATAAACCATTCTTCGATGAACGAATCGTTTTTTGATCAGTTTCGATCAATTAGTGGAGCCTGCGGGGGGCTTTTTTGGCGCCGTTTCCGGCCCAGATTGTGGCACGTCACGCCAAATCGCGCGATGCGCGATCTGCATCGACCGCAGCGCCGATCAGGACGGCATAGGCGCTGAGGTATAGCCACATCAAAAAGACGACCACGGCACCAATGGAGCCATAGACTTTGTTGTAGCTGTCGAAATTCGCAAGATAGATCACGAAGCCTCGCGACACGATCACCCACAACACCATCGCAACGAATATTCCGCGTGTGAAGAACCGACGATGCTGACGCAGCGGCACATTTGGCCCGAACCGGTATGCCAAAGCCAGGGCCAAAGTGACCAGGGCCATGCCAAGCAGTGTATTGGCGGTTTCCAGGACAACTGCGGTGACGGACCCCAGATTGACGAACCCGATCCCCACTGGCACCACGATGGACGCCACAAGCGCTGTCAGGGTGATGCAGACCAGCGTCACGGTCAGCAAAAGCGCCACGATCTGATGTTGCAGCCCGCCGCGTTCAGGCAGGTGGTGAATCGCGTTTATGCCGGACACCAGCGCTGCCACCCCGGCGCGCGCTGACCAGATGGCAAACAGCGTTGAAAGGACGGTTGCCCAGCCCAGACCGCTGCTGTTGGCGGCAAGCAGTGCCTCCACCTGCTGTTGCAGGATGCGGAACGCATCGGCAGGCAGCATCTCGCGCAGGACATCAAGCTGCGAGCGGATGATGGCGGTATCGGCCGCAAACCCCCAGATCGCGATCACCGCGGCCACGGCAGGAAAAATCGCCAGAAACCCAAAGAACGCAACACTTGCTGCGATCATGCCCAGATTGGCACGGTTGGCGCGTTCAATCAGACGATTGGTCTGATCAAAGCGGCGTTGGAAAAAAGGGGGAAGTTTCGGCATCTGTCAAATGACCCGCCGCTGAAAATGAAAAGGGCCTGCCGAAGCAGGCCCGATCATAACCATCGCCAAGGCGAGGATTAGTTGGTCGAGGACGAACCGCTGTTATTGTTCGACGCAACGATCGCGGCGACAACAGCAAGGCCGACCAGCGGCAGAAGGATGCCGCCCGAAGTGGCCGGGCCAGCAGCAACGATCGGGGTCGGCTCGTCAACGATGACGACCGGACCGCCAGCAACAGCGGCAGATACCGACGCGACCAGAGCGGTTGCGGCGACGAAAGCAGTGATCTTTTTCATTTTACTCTCCGTGACTTGGATTGATTTATTAGGTGTCGGATAGCATACGGCGGCACGTCATGAAAGCCCTTTGTTCAGCGGGAGTCAATGACCCGCTCGAACTGGATCGGACCCCATTCGGAGACCAGTAACTGATTGGATTTCCTAAGAAAAGTGCCATTTTCGAACCAGTAGTCATTGGTGAATCCAGGCCCTTTTCCGCTGCAAGTCTCTGTCACATGACGGGTCGAATGTTGCCGATCTACCACAGTCACTGTTTCCGGGCCCAAATTGGCCAATTCACAGCGATATTCGCGACGAACGACCTGATCGGCCCCATCAAGGTAGAAATACACCCGGTCGTAGCTTCCCGAACCCGATGCAATGGTGCCGATACCGGGGGCCACGGACTGCATCAGGTCCGGCCCGAACCCGCGTGTGGCAACCATGACACCCTGACGGAACGACACTGATTTCTTGTCCGATGAAAACCACGTCTCGACATCACCGTTCTGGCCGTAAGGCACGAAATAGGCGGTCATGTTCAGCGACGGCAGAAAGCCCTTCTGCATGGGCGTCTGGTACTGCGCAAGGCTTTCGCGCGTCAAAGGCGCAGGTTGAACCCCCGCTTTCGCATCGCGGCGGGCCTGAATGGCCTGCGTGATTGCCGTCTTGGCAAAACGGAATTCCGACCCGTTCCCCTCATTCGAGCCACACGAGGCCAGCAGCGATGCAGCGGCAAAACCGCCCAGGATGTGCTTTAGCCCGATCATTTCCAGAACCGCCCCCACTGCCCGTCTAGACCCGAGGCCTGATAATCCCTGAGTTCGTTGTAAAGACGCCCGTCCACATTGACCCGCGCACCGCCATCACGCGTCAGTGGACGAATCACGCCAACGCTTTCCTTGCGGGTCGGCGCACCGGTGAACCATGTCACCGGAATATCCAGCCGGATGCCCTTGTCGAACGACCCTTCGCCAAAATCTTCGGCTGAAACATCCGTCAGCGTTGCAAACGCCCCGACGCGCCAGCCGTTTTCAAACTCCCGGTCCAGCGACAGCGTGGCGCCGTAGTCGCCTGCAAGATACCGGCCGACATCAAGCTGCACGTTGTAATTGCCCGGCAGCTTGTAATAGCCAGAAACATGGCCTGTCGCGACGCCGTAGGATTGAAAGCCGAACAGCTGATCGAAATCGCGCTGCTTGGCATAATTTATCTCGACGCCGATTGCATAATCCCGGTCGGCCGGCTTCCACAGCACTTCGCCCGAAACGCCGCCAAACATGGGTTCAAGATAGCCTATCGTGGCCCTGCCATACAGGTCCTGACCCAGCCGTGTGTAGTAGTTCGCGGTCAGCGATTCGATGGCGGGATCGCCCTCACGGTCATAGATATTGGCGTTTGAACGCACGCGCGGCAGCACCGAATTTGACGGGCGCGTTGAGTCGGACAGGTTTCCGACCAGCCGCTTGATGGCCGACCCGCGCAGAACCACGCCGGGAGCAGGTTCAAACCGTGCCGAAAGGCGCACGCCAAGGTCTGCCCGAACCGGATTGTCGGGGTCAAAGAAACTGGTTTTCACATAGGGACCGAGGCCCCATTCGAAAACGGGATAAAGTTCAGGGTCATATGACAAGCCTGCAGGTCGCGGCCCGACATCGCCGACCGTGGCGCGCGCGCGCAGGGCTGTGGCCGCATCGGGAGCAAATTCCAGCGCCTCGATATCAGCGCGACGCAGTGTGACCTTGGCGGCCGGCACGGCATTGACCACGGGAACAATCTCGAACACTTCGACGGATGCCGGAAGAATGGCCGCCATCGCGCGGGCAACCCGGCCCACGGCCTGCGCCTCGGCATCCAGTTTGTTGTTGCGGAACCGGACCTGAACGGTGCTGCTGGAATAGGAAATCGCCTCGACCACGATCCCGTCATCGACCACGCGCTTGTTCATGTTCTTGATCAGAACCGGCGCGATTCCATCCTGCGTCACCCATTCGGGAGACCATGCATCCGGGTCTGCGCTGCGGCTTGGGCGCGGCTCGATCGGATAGGGGGCGGCGCTGGTGACGGCACCTGCAACCCGCTGCCTGGGGTTCAGCAGGAAATGCGCTGCAACCCCGAATTCAGAGCCGTAAAGGTAATAGCCGCCCAGACGGATGCCGTCATTCGGCTGATACTCGACGCCAAAATTCACCGGGCTTTTGCGATCAAAAGTCTGCCGGAACCCCGCTTCGGTGTCGTAATTGTCGGACGAATATTCTGCCTTGAACGAAAGTTTGTCGTTGTATTGATACTCCACCCCGCCGAAGGCCGACACCGGCCCCCGGAAGAACTGTGCCGTGTTCACCGTGCCGCCCTGATCGACGTTGATCGACGTGCGGGTTCCGATCTCGGCAAAACTGCCGAAGCTGCCCAGACGCCCCCAGCCAAGACCACCCGTCACCTTCAGTTTTGGCGACAGGTTCTTGGTCGCCACGATGTATTCGCCCGAAAGGATGCCGGTTCCGATGAAATCCTGCAGACCCACCGTTACGGCGGGCACATACTGGCCCTCTTTCAGGATCAGGTAGCGCAGATCGAACGAACGGTCATAGTAGGTGTCGAAATTCCCCGGCACCCTGGCCCGCCAATCGCGCACAGCGGTATAGCGGAAACTGCCCGACAGGCGCGGCGTGATCTGGAACGTCAGGGTGGTGCGGCTGATCGGCCCGAAATGCGTGGTCGAGATGTTGAGCGCACCATCCGGCTGAGATTCGCCCGAAGGCATGTCGATCAGACCGGTAACGCCATTGAAGTTGAGGGTGGCGCGCGTTTCAGGCTCCGCCGCGGTCGCGCCAAGGGCAACAAGTGCAGTGGTCAGGCCAAAGATGGTGCGTCGCGGGAGATGTGTCAGAAGCATCAGTCAGGCCTTCTCTAGGTGCGTGCAGTGTAGTGGATGCGGTTTAACGCAACAATCACTTTCCCGATTCGGGCACTGTTGCATGACACGATTATCGGGACGTTGCCGCCGAAGCGGGCGGCTGATACCCCTCGACCCAGTTGATGATGACGTCCCGTGCCGCCATCGCATCGCCTACCGCGACGGCTGACCGCAGCGCACGCAAGGCACTTGCCATCTCAAGCTCCGACAGGCCAGCTTCGCGTGCCCGCAGGATCTTGGAATGTGGCGTGGTCAGCAGACCCTCGCCGATCAGCAGTTCTTCGTGCAGCTTTTCGCCGGGTCGCAAGCCTGTCACGAGTATTTCGATGTCACCATCGGGATGTTTCGCGTTGCGCACCGAATAGCCCGCAGCCGTGATCATCTGCACCGCAAGATCGCGGATTTTGACCGGCTGGCCCATATCCAGCACGAACACATCGCCGCCCCGCGCCGTGTGGCTTTCGGCGAAGGACCCCGCCAGCAGCACCAGACGCGCGGCCTCGGCGATGGTCATGAAATAGCGCGTCACATCTTCATGCGTCAGCGTGACTGGCCCGCCGCGCGCGATCTGCTCCTTGAACAAGGGGATGACAGACCCCGATGATCCCAGAACATTGCCGAACCGGACCATTGAAAAGACTGTTTTCGGTGACCGTTTCGCAAGATCCTGCACCACCAGTTCCGCCATCCGCTTGGAGGCCCCCATGACATTGGTCGGGCGAACGGCCTTGTCGGTGGAAATCAGGATGAACCGTTCCACCCCCGCCTCGTTCGCGGCATCGGCAAGGGTGCGGGTGCCCAGCACGTTGTTGGCCAGGCCCGCAATCGGGTTTGCCTCGACCAACGGCACATGTTTGTAGGCGGCGGCGTGCAGAACGACTTCCACCGCGTGATCCTTGATCACCATGCGCGACAGACGCGAATCGGTGACAGAGCCCAGAACCGGGCAAATCTCGACCCCGCTGCCCGCCGCCAGATCGCGCAACTCGCGGTCTATGTTGTAAAGTGCGATCTCGCTGACTTCGAACAGAACAAGACGTTTCGGCCGCAGGGTGATGATCTGGCGGCAAAGCTCTGACCCTACCGATCCGCCCGCGCCCGACACCAGGATCGACCGGCCCGCATAGGCATCGGTTCCGTCTGACAACGCATCGCCAAGCTGCTGGCGCCCCAGAAATTGCCCCGGCGGAACCTGGCCCAGCTTGTCGATCAGCTTTTCTTCGCCCACCAGTTGCGCGAAGGACGGCAGCGAATGCACCTCGAACCCCATCTGGCGCAGATGCCGCTTCAGTCGGGCGATCTTGGGTGCCGACTGTGACGGCATCGCCAGAACGATCCGGTCCACGCCGCGCAACCGGCGATAATGGTCAAGATCCTCTGGGCCCATGACGCGCAACCCTGCCACGGTAATGCTTTGCAGCGCGGCGTTGTCATCCACAAAGGCAACCGGCACCAAGGTCTTGTGGCCACGAAGCGCCGCAGCAAGCTGGGTCCCCGTGTTGCCCGCGCCGTAGATGAGAACCCGCTTTTTCTTTTGCCCAAGGCGAAGCACCCACAACAGGGTATAAAGCATCGCAAGGCGCGTGCCGACCGAGAACAGGAACACCGCAAGTCCGAACAGAACGACCGCCGCAAGCGGTGTGAAAAAACCTGTCGCCCGGTTCATCGCGGCAAACGCCACCGACATGATCGCCGCGAATACGAACGTCTTTACGATAGCCGAGTTCTCGTAGGCGTTCAGCTTGATGCGTGGAATTCCGAACGCCGTCGTCACAAGCGCCGCCAGAATTGCGAGGATGGGGAAATACCACAGCAACGCAGGCTCTGCCCACATTTGCCCAAGCCGGCCGTAAAACAACGAAAGGGTGAATGCCAGCGCCAGGGGCACCAGAATGACGTCCGTCAGCAACAGCACCTGCCACTTGTGCGACCTCGACATACGGTCGACGATCGCAAACAACTTACGCCGTAGTACGAACATGCTCACCCCTGATGCTTCCCGTTTGACACGGGTATCGCGCACCCCACCGCGCATGGATTTGTGAAGTTTACAAAATCATACAAATCCAATGCCGCAAGCTACCTGACCGTTCCGCTTGCAACAAGACATCAGGCCACCAAAGTGGGTATTCGCGCAGTCTTTCGCTCAGGACCTGCGATAAATTCGTCGCAATATGACCCGCATCACGGTTTTTCCAAGAATACCGGCGTCAAAACACAGGCTCTGGTGGCGTTGATAGATCAGATCAAGCTGCGCCTTGCGCGGAATACAGCGCCGCGCATAAACCGCATCGGTTTGTTCGACCGTTGCGCAGGGGGCCAGAAGCTGTTCTTCGCGGGCATGGAACAACAGGGATGCAAGTCCCGTCACGCCGGGTCGGCTTTGCAGGACCTGCGCGTAAAGCGCGGGAAAGCGATCAACATATTGCCGCAGGGGCGGGCGGGGGCCGACAAAGCTCATATCACCGCGCAGGATGTTCCAAAGCTGCGGCACCTCGTCCAGCCGCAATCGGCGCAGAACACGGCCCATCGGAGTGATCCGCGCGGATTTGTCACCGCCCGAAACTCCACTGTCTGAAAAAGCCACCACCCGCATGGTGCGGAACTTCCACAATAGAAATGGCTGGCCGGGGCCTTTCATCCGCTCGGCCAGATAGAACACCGGCCGCCCTTGCGTGATCAGTAGCAACAGCACAAGCGCAAGCGCAGGCAAGATCAGCACAACCCCCAGCAGCAGCGCGAAGACGATATCGAAGAATCGCTTTTGCAAGGTCACGCAAAGCCACCCCGCATTTGGCGCCATTCTGCGGCCATCGTTTCTGCAGACCCCGCGTCGGCGGGCAGCGCCACAAGGCCATAAAGACGCCTGACGTCCAATTCCACGCGCGGTATCAAGGCGTCATTTGGCGGCCCGAAGCGCCAAGGCAGCCGGGCCGCCTGCAGAAGTGATGCCATCGCGGCGGCCGGGGTGGCACTCACATTCAAAACCGGCGGCAGACTGGCCCGATTCAGGGCTAGATTGCACAATTGTGCAAGAACCCGGGCCAGCGTTTGCGGCCCGATATACGACCGGACCGGCCCGCCTGCCGCCCCCGGCACCGGATCAAGCACCGTCTCTGTTCGTGTTGCAGCATCGCCGATCAGGCTGTCGCTGCCAAAGACATTGCCGATCCGCAGGATCGTGATCTGCGGCCCGCCGGGATGAACATGTTGCCAATCCATCACGGCTTGTTCCATCTGCGCCTTGGCATATCCATAGACCGAGGCCGGGGCCGCATCCTGATCTTCGTTCAAGGGAAACGGTCCCGCTTTTCCATAAACTGCCGCCGATGACGCGATAAAGACATGGCCCACGCCGCAGTCGTTGGCCATGTTCAAGGCCGAAATCGCAAGATCAGCATTGTCAGTGCCACTGCAGGTTGCTGGCGCTGCTCCTCCTGCCAGATGCAGAACACAGCCCCCGGTCAGCGACGGCCCGCCATAAGGGGCGGCCAGCATATCCCACTGCACCCAGCCTGGCATGGCGTTCTTGCGCGTTTGCCAAAGCGGATTGAGAACCATTTCCGGTTGTGTCGCCCAACTTCTTCGCAACACCTCGCCCAACTTTCCGCTGGCACCCGTAACAAGTATTGGCCGTTCGTCCTGCATCGGAGTATAGCCTGTTCCAAATCTCTGCGATTGACCACGCGTCCGGGTTCAGTATCTTTCCCCGGCGCTTAATGTCCAGAATAGAGAAGCAACAGGCGCTACCGGAGTATCAGATGCAGTTTCGGCGCGGGAAAATTTTCCTGACATTTGTCTTGCTGATGGGCGTTGCGGCCTGTGACGTTCCAAAAGGTGCGGGTGAAACGCGTCAGATCCTTGCCGGCGCGAATGCCGAGGACGCGACGTTTTCCGTGCATTACATAACCCGCGAGACCCTGCCGCAACTGACCAGCTGGCCAACGCGTGGTATTCCGGGATTTCGGGGTTGGATCAAGAATTCGCCCGGTCCGTCGGGCCAGATCATCGCACCCGGCGACAAGATCGACCTGTCGATCTGGGATAACGAAGACAGCTCGCTTCTGACACCGCCGGGCCAGAAGGCAGTCACGCTGCCCGGTATGATCGTGTCAGAGCGGGGAACGATCTTCCTGCCCTATCTGGACGAAGTCTATGTCGCAAAGATGAGCCCGGATCGCGCCCGCGCCGCGATTCAGGAAAAGATGCAGACGATCATCCCATCGGCGCAGGTTCAACTGGCACTGGTCACCGGGCTGCAAAGTTCCGTTGATCTGATCAGCGGTGTGCGCACGCCCGGCAACTATCTGATGCCGGACCGGTCTTTTACGATAACCGGTCTGATCGCACAGGGTGGCGGTGTCGCTGCCGATATTCGCAACCCGCAGATCAGACTAAGCCGGGGCGGCAGCCTTTACGGTGTCGGGCTGGAAACCCTGCTTCGGAATCCAGGCCTTGATACGACTCTGCGTGGTGGCGACAAGGTTTACGTCGAACAGGACCCGCGGTATTTCCTGACCCTTGGCGCGCTGGACAAGGAAGCACAGATCCCCTTTCCGACCGAAGTCGTAACGGCGCTGGATGCGATCTCTCTTGCCGGCGGGGTCATCGACACGCGCGGCGATCCCAAGGGCATCCTGATCCTGCGCAGTTACGAACAATCGCAACTGCGGCAGGATGGCACCGGGCCTGACAAGGACCGGGTCATATTTGCAATCGACCTTACAAATGCCGACGGGCTGTTCAGCGCCGGTCAGTTCGTGCTGCAAGACCGCGATCTGGTTCTGATCACCGAAAGCACGCTGACAACGACCCAGACTATCCTGACGCTGTTCGGCAACGCCGCCCTGATCCGCAACCGCCTGTAGGGCGGTTGCGGCCCGGTCAGTTTTCGCTTTCCAGCCGGGTGCGCAATTCGCGCAGCACGGGCAGAACCGCGCGCACCCGGTCGGCCCCAAGCGACGCCACCACATCTGCGATCAATGGTGCAATCACGGCCACCGCTGCATCGCGGGCGGCCCGGCCCGAGGGGCTGATCGCCACCAGTTTACGTCGGGCATCGTCCCAGTCGGGGCGGATATGGACGTGCCCCGCCCATTCCAGCTTAGTCAGCGTATTGGTCATGGCACCGCGCGTGACGTGAAAGCTGCGGGCAAGCTGTGCCGGCGTGCGCTCCTCGTTCAGGCGCGCGAGATGGTTCAGAACTCCGAAATGGGAAAGCTCCATTCCCTTGGGCAGGGCCTTGGAAACATGTGTGCGGGCCAGTTGGTCGGCCATGAACAATTCACCGAACAAAGATACCGCGATGTCCTCGGTCTTGTCGGCCATCACGGCCCCTCGAACGGACGATCGTGCGTCAGCGAGGGGATGCGGGCGCGGGCTTTTTCCACCTGTGCTGTGTCAATCTCGGCAAAGGTCACGCCGGGTTCGGTGCCCGCATCGGCAATTACCTCGCCCCAGGGGGAGATGGCAAGGCTGTGGCCATGGGTGTTGCGCCCCTTGCCCGCGGATTCGGGGTGGAACCCGGTTTGCGCCGGGGCCAGCACATAGCAGCCCGTTTCAATCGCACGGGCGCGCAGCAGGGTTTCCCAATGCGCTGCCCCGGTGATGTGGTTGAAGGCGGCGGGCACGGTCAGAATCTGCGCACCAGCTTGCGCAAGGTGGCGGTAAAGAGTGGGAAACCGCACGTCATAGCAAACCGTCATGCCAATCCTGCCAAAGGGCGTCGCCGCCAGAACGGCTTTCCCGCCGGGACGATAGCCTGCCGACTCCCGGTAAATTTCGGTGTCCGAGACGTTTACATCGAACATGTGGATCTTGTCATACCGCGCCGCAATCGCGCCATCGGGCCCGATCAGGAAAGACCGGTTGGCAAAGCGGCCGTCTGCATCATCGGTCAACAGCCCCAGCGACCCGATCAGCAACCAGATCCCCGCCCGCCCCGCCTCATCCCGCAGGGCGGCGAGGGTCGGATCATCGCCCTCGGCCCGCAGAATCTGCC
>JBGSRQ010000247.1:0-1961 GCA_041737515.1 Rhodobacterales bacterium
GGCCGCCGCGCTCTGTGATCGCTGACACCAGCGCGCGGGTAACGGTATCTGCGCCGCCCTGACCGATCACCATGCCGAACGCCTGACCCGCCATCCCCTCCAGATACGGAAACATCGCGCCACCCGCCACATCAGGCGCGAAATCCAGATGCATTCCCCATGCGCCCAGCATCGCGCGGATGTGCGGGTGTTCGAATGTGTCCTCCAGCCAGCCGCGCGGAGAGGACAGCAGGAAGCGCGTGAAATCCTGCGTGCCGGACATGCCCTTGGCGCGCCATGTTCTGAAGGCAAGGCCCGCCAGTGCCGTCATCTTCATCCGCGCGCCCAGCAACCCGAACAGATGCGGCGCCTCGGCCCCGAAGCCGTCGCACAACTCTTTCCACGTTGCCGCATCCTTGACCGAATGTGCGCCCACAGCCGCCAGCGTTTCGGCCATGTCGGTCGACACCCCGGCCCAGGTGCCATCGGGAAACGACGACGCAAAGGGGCGGTTCACCGGCACGAAGGCACAGCCGTGGCGCGCCAGTTCCTCGCCATGCGCCTTGAAGAACGCGCTGCCGGCAAACAGCGACAGGTTCATCGCCGCCCAGTCATGCCGGAAACCGGGCAGGGTATAGTCGCCGGATTTGACCGCGCCGCCGGCAATCGGGGTTTGTTCAAAGACACCGACCCGCCACCCCTTGACGGCAAGGTGCAGTGCGGCGGCCAGCGTGTTGTGGCCCGCCCCGATCAGAACGGCGTCGAATTCCCCGGCCATCTGTTCCCCGACATCATGTCGCATGGATATTTGCAAATGCATCTAAATCTGTCTAGCGTGATTCCATAACCACCAGTGACTCCGGCCTTTGGATCAGGCCCGAAAACCACTGCCATATCGGGGAGACGACGATGACTTCTGCTGATGTTCTGGGCTCGCTTGCGGGCATGCTCGCCTCGGGCGGGATCGAAGTGGTCGATTGCACGGGTGTGCTTGGGCCGGAAACGCCGCTGTTGAAACTGCCGCCGGATTTCGCCAAGGACACCCCGCCGATCAAGATACACCGGATCAGCGAGTATGATGAGAACGGCCCGTTCTGGGCATGGAACTGGCTGGAGCTTGGCGAACATTCGGGCACGCATTTCGACGCACCGCACCACTGGATCACGGGCAAGGATTACGCCGATGGCTACACCGACACGCTGGACGTGCAGCGTCTTGTGGCGCCGGTAAACGTGCTGGATTTCAGCGCCGAGTGCAAAGCCGACCCCGATTTTCTGCTGACCGTTGACCATGTGAAGGCATGGGAGGCCAAGCACGGCGCGATCAACGCAGGCGAATGGGTCGTGCTGCGGTCTGACTGGGACAGCCGCGCGCATGACGAAGGCCTGTTTCTGAACGCCGATGAAACCGGGCCGCACACGCCGGGGCCGACGGCCGAGGTGATCCAGCATCTTCTGGACAAGGGGATTGTCGGCTGGGGCAGCCAGTGCATCGGCACGGATGCAGGGCAAGCGGGCGGCATGAACCCGCCGTTTCCGGCGCATAACCTGTTGCACAAGAACAATTGTTTTGGCCTTGCGTCGCTTGCCAATCTGAACCGGCTGCCCGCCAAGGGGGCGATCCTGATCGCGGCCCCCCTCAAGATCAAGCAAGGCACAGGCTCGCCGATCCGCGCGCTGGCGCTGGTGCCCAAAGGATAAGGGGCAATGCGGCCCGATCATGTGATCATCGGCAGCGGCATCAACGCGCTGGTCGCGGGGGCGCTGCTGGCGCTGAAGGGCCGCCGCGTGTTGCTGCTGGAACGCGCGGCGGTGCCGGGCGGCTGCCTGCGCACGGAGGAGATCACGCTGCCGGGGTTTCAGCATGACGTGATGGCGGCGACATGGGTGCTGTTCATGACCTCGCCCGCCGGGGCGGCACTGGGGGCCGACCTTGCGCGGCACGGATTTGACTATGCCCACACGCCGCACCCGACCAGATC
>JBGSRQ010000284.1:0-9728 GCA_041737515.1 Rhodobacterales bacterium
GGGCAGCCTTGCAGCCGATCAGGGCGTGCGGCTGCTGGAGGTGCCGGTGACGGGCGGCGTGCATCTGGCGGCGCGCGGCGAGATCACGGTGCTGGCGGGGGGCGAGCGGGATTTGTATGACCTGCACCTGCCCGTCCTGCAGGCGATGGGGAACCGCATCTTCCACATGGGGCCCCTGGGGTCCGCGGCGGTGATCAAGGTGATCACCAACATGCTGGCCTTCATCCACCTTGTGGCTGATGGCGAGGCCTTGATGCTGGCCAAACGCGGCGGGTTGGATCTGAAAACCGCGTGGGAGGCGATTGCGGCGTCGTCCGGGTCGTCGTTCGTGCACGAAACAGAGGGGCAGCTTGTGTTGAACGGCAGTTATGACATTGCCTTCACCATGGATCTGGCGCTGAAGGATCTGGGCTTTGCAATGGGGTTCGGGCGCGAATTCGGCGTGCCGCTTGATCTGGCAGGGCTGACCAACCAGACCTTTGTGAAGGGCCGTGCGGCCTATGGCGGGGCGGCGCAATCAACCCAGATCGTGAAGCTTCTGGAAGACGTGCTGGGCACCGACCTGCGGGCCGACGGCTTTCCGTCCCGGCTGGAGTAGCGTCCGCGGGGCGCAAACCAAGATTCTTCAAAGGATGTTGCATTTTTCTTGCAAGAAAATTGGTCCGTGTGGCGCGGTCAGAGTACCAGACCAAGGATGCGCGCGGCCTCGACGCCGGGAGCGGCAAGTGCACTGCGGTCCTCGCCCGGGAAAAACCGCGCACGGGTGGCGGTGGGCATGGCAGCAGGGGTTTCAATGCGCACCTTCGGGCCGATGTTGACCGTCTCTGCCGCCCAACTGTGCGCCAGCGCCAGTTGTGCCGCCTTGCTGGCACCGTAAGCGCCAAAGAACTTTTGCCCGGCGCGGGGGTCATCCAGAAACAGCGCCGTGCCGTCGCGCCCCAAAAGCGGCGTCACAAGCGGGATCAGGATGCCAGTCGCCCGTGTGTTGGTGGCCAGTGATTTTTCCCAATCCCTGGCGTCGATGAAGCTTGCTGGCGACAGGGGGGCCGCGTGAACCGCCGTATGGATCCACAGCGCACAGCCGCCCCATCGCTGCTGCACTGACCCGCACAGGTGCCGCATTGCATCGTCATTGGTGATGTCCATCGGGGCCAGCGTCAGGCCGCCAGCACCGGGGGATTTGTGCGCCTTGATGCGGTCATCAAGCTCTTCCAGCGCGCCAGAGGTGCGGGCGACGGCCACGACATGCCAGCCGCGCAGGGCCAGGGCTTCGGCAAAAGCGGCGCCGAGGCCGCGTGAGGCACCGGTAACGAGGGCGATGTTCTGGGTCATGGCGTGGCTTTCAGGGTCTGCGGCGCGGGGATATGGGCTTGGGCGCGGATTGGCAAGGGCGTGCGGGCCGGAGCCTTCGGCGAGGATATTTGAGTCAAAATGAAAGCCTTGGTGTCAGGTTTTTCCGGCCCTGTGATCAGACCCGTAACCAGCGGCGAGTTCGGCCTGCCGCAGCGCGATGATGCGGCGGATCAGGGGGTCGGGAAGGGGGGTGGCCGGGGTAAAGAGGATGCCGCTTTTCGAGGTTTTGAAACCGGCGGTTTCTGCCGTAAGGTGCGCCATGACGCTGCCCGAATGGGGGTAGAGCCCGAGGTGGTGGCGAAAGGCGGCGTAGCCTGCAACCATGCGACCGTGCGGGCCGGGTGCACGAAGGCCGGGCATCGCGTAGCTGATGGTCTCGACGTGGTCCGGCAGGATGCTGCGCAGAAGGGCGCGCAGATCGGTCAGGGCCATGCGCTGGTCGTGGGGCAGGGCAGCGATATACGCATCGACCTGTGCCGTCATTCAGCCGCCTTCATCTCGAACCCCTCGTCGATCTTGTCGGATGGGATCACCGGGTATTGGCCGGAAAAGCAGGCGTCACAGTATTGCGGGGATTTTGCGTTGCGCCCGTTCGCCTCGCCCGCCGCGCGGTAGAGGCCATCGAGGCTGATGAAGCGCAAGGAATCCACGCCGATCCATTGCCGCATTTCCTCTTCCGACATGTTGGCGGCGAGGAGTTTTGATCGTTCGGGGGTATCCACACCGTAAAAGCAGGGCCAGGCGGTGGGCGGTGAGGCGATGCGGAAATGGACCTCGGCCGCACCCGCCTCAAGGATCATGTCCTTGATCTTGCGCGAGGTCGTGCCGCGCACCACGGAATCATCGACCAGGATCACCCGCTTGCCCTTGATCAGCGCGCGGTTGACGTTGAGCTTGAGGCGCACGCCCATGTTGCGGATCGATTCCGTCGGCTCGATGAAGGTGCGGCCCATGTATTGGTTGCGGATGATGCCCATCGCATAGGGGATGCCGCTTTCCTGGCTGAACCCGATGGCGGCCGGCGTGCCACTGTCGGGCACCGGGCAGACCAGATCCGCCTCGACAGGCGCTTCGCGGGCCAGTTCCACGCCGATCTGGCGGCGTGTTTCATAGACCGAGCGGCCGCCCAGAATGCTGTCGGGGCGGCTGAAATAGACATGCTCGAAGATGCAGAACCGCGAGGGCTTGCGGTCGAACGGGTGATAGGATTGCACCTGCCCGCCCTCGATCACCACCATTTCGCCGGGTTCGATCTCGCGGATGAATTCGGCCCCGATGATATCAAGCGCGCAGGTCTCCGAACTCAGCGCCCAGCCGTCGCCGACCTTGCCCAGGACCAGCGGGCGCACTCCAAGGGGGTCGCGCACGCCGATCAATTTGGTGCGCGTCATCGCGACCACCGAAAACGCACCCTCAACCCGGCGCAGCGCATCCTTCATCCGTTCGGGGATGTTCTTCTGGATCGAACGCGCCATCAGGTGAATGATACATTCGCTGTCGGACGAGGACTGGAAGATCGAGCCGCGTTCGATCAGTTCGCGGCGCAGGGCGGTGGCGTTGGTGATGTTGCCGTTGTGGGCAATCGCGGCCCCGCCCATCGAGAATTCGCCAAAGAACGGCTGCACGTCGCGGATCGCGGTGGCCCCTTTGGAGCCTGCGGTGGAATAGCGCACATGGCCGATGGCAAGCTGGCCGGGCAGGGTATCCATCACGGAGGCATTGGTGAAATTATCGCGCACATAGCCGAAACGACGCGCCGAGTTGAAGCCGTGTTCGGGGTGGTGGCTGACGATGCCGCCCGCCTCTTGCCCGCGGTGTTGCAGGGCGTGCAGGCCAAGGGCCACGAAATTGGACGCATCGGCCACGCCGACCACGCCAAAAATCCCGCATTCTTCTTTCAGTTTGTCATCGTCGAAAGGGTTGCTCAGGAAGGGGCGCATTGGCCGTGGCTCTCCGTCTGACGCTGGGGGGCGGTGCTTCGATGACGCCGTTTACGCCATCGCCGGGTGGGAGTCACGCGGCGATGGCATGTTTTCAGTTTGCCGGTGCCACAGGTGCCGTCGCATCAGGCACAACGGTTCCGGGTGCTGTGGCATCGGGCACGGATGTTGTGGGGTCAACCGGCGCAGTGGGTGCGCCGCAGCTGCCGACCAGTTGTTCATAGCGCGATACGATCCACTGCGGCGCGTCGGTCGGAATGGATTCGTCGATCCTTGACTGAAACGAGGCGAACACCTTGGCCGAACGTGAATTGTCGACCATCGGCACGGAATTGGCGGCAATCGCGCGGTCGTAGACGATAAAGGCAATGCCGACCAGAACGATGCCGCGCAACGCACCGAACAGGAAGCCCAAGCCCTGATCCAATCCACCAAGGGCCGTGCGCTGGATGGCGCCCGACAAAAGCGGGGTGAACAGCGCAAAGACCACAAGGCAGATTGCAAAGATCACGGCGAACGAGGCGACGATCGACAGCTCGCAATTGTCAAGATAGGCGCCGACCACGGGGATTTCCTTGACCAGCGGTTGCGCTTGCGCGGCAAAGATATAGGCCACAACGGCGGCCCCGACCCAGCCAAGGATCGCCATCCCCTCCCGCACGATACCGCGCGAATAGGCGAGGATCGCCGACAGCACGATCACCACCGCCACAGCGCCGTCGATCAGGGTAAAGTCCATCTGCGTCTCTCCTCCGAGCTTAGCCGGCTCCGAACATCTCACCCACGACAGCAGTAAGATCGGGCATCTGCCGGACCTCGATCCCCGCCGCCGACCCGAGTTTGGACCCGGCAGGGGCAACCGCTTGTGAGAAACCAAGTTTCATCGCTTCTTTCAACCTGTTTTCGGTCTGAGACACCGGGCGCAGCGCGCCGGACAGGCTGATTTCGCCGAAAAGCACCATATCGGCGGGAATTGCAACATCTTCACGCGCCGAAAGCAGCGCTGCCGCCACGGCAAGGTCGGCGGCGGGTTCGGAAACCCGCATGCCACCCGCAACGTTCAGGAACACATCAAGGCCCGCGAAGGGGATGCCGCAGCGCGCCTCAAGCACGGCCAGAATGGTGGAAAGGCGACCCGAGTCGATGCCCACGACGGTGCGGCGCGGCGTGCCAAGGTTGGAAGGTGCGACCAGCGCCTGAATTTCGGTCAAGACCGGGCGCGTGCCCTCGATCCCGGCAAAGACCGCCGATCCGGGGCTGGCCTGCCCACGGTCCGACAGGAACAGCGCCGACGGATTGGTGACCTGTGCCAGACCGTCGCCCGTCATCTCGAACACGCCAATCTCGTCCGCCGGTCCAAAACGGTTCTTCACGGCGCGCAGGATGCGGAACTGGTGGCCGCGCTCGCCCTCGAAATAAAGCACGGTATCGACCATGTGTTCAACGACGCGCGGCCCGGCAATCTGGCCTTCCTTGGTGACATGGCCGACCAGCACCACCGACACACCGCGCCGCTTGGCAAAGGTCACAAGCTCGTGCGCCGAGGCGCGCACCTGTGCGACCGATCCCGGCGCGCTGTCGACCGTATCAAGCCACATCGTCTGGATCGAATCGATTACCGCCAATCCAGGGCGCTCGGCATCAAGCGTGGTCAGGATGTCGCGCAGGTTGGTTTCCGCACCCAACGACACCGGCGCATCGGCCAGACCAAGACGCTGCGCGCGCATCCGCACCTGTGCTGCGGCTTCTTCGCCCGAGATATAAAGGCATTTCATACCCTTGCGGGCAAAACTTGCGGTGGCCTGCAACAAGAGCGTCGATTTCCCGATGCCCGGATCGCCGCCCACCAGAATGGCAGACGCAGGCACCAGACCACCGCCCAGCACCCGGTCAAACTCATCCATACCCGAGCTCGCGCGGGGTGGCGGGGCCTCTTCCGTGGCAAGATCGGTCAGGGCAATCGTCCGGCCCTTGCCGCCCAGGGACTTCGGGCCCGCCGACAACGGCGCTTCCTCGACAATCGAGTTCCATGCGCCGCAGGAATCGCATTTGCCCGCCCATTTGCGATGCACGGCACCACAGGCAGAACAGGTGAAGGCGGGGGACGCTTTGGCCATGACGCTTGATGCCCTTTGGTGCGCCTGCGCGCAACCCCGGCCTAGTGCCGCCTGTCGCTGAAATGCGAGATGGCAAGGCTGGCCAGTATGCACGCGGTAAAAAGATAAAGCCCCCAGGCCGTTTCCAGCCTGCCAACCCCCACGCCCTTGGCGACCACGATGTAGATTGCGATCAGGAAGATGTCGGCCATCGCAAGCTTGCCCATGATGTGCAGCGCAGGCATCACCCGGGGCGACAGCATGCGGAATTGCAAAAGCGCCAGCCCGATGGTTTTCAGATACGGCGCGAACAAGGCAAGCATCGTGACCAGCAGCGCCAGAAACACATCCTTTTCCCACAGCGCCTGAAGGCCCGAGATCACACTGATTTCCGACAGGCTGAAATAGGGCAGCAGGCCCGCTTTCAGCAGTGGCGCGAACCATGCGACGGGAAAAAGAACCAGCAACAGAAGGTTCGCATATTTCAATACCTTCTGCATGCCACGCTCCGATTCACTGCGGTGGCAACATCGGGTATGGCGGCGCCCAATTCAATGGTTCAGTGAATCTTTCGACGGTTTCGGCAGCGATACGATATTCGCATCGCGATCTTCAAAATCATAGCCAAGCGCAGGAAGAACCTCGCGCAGGTCGGCTTCCAATTGGCGGATCTGGAGGTGGTTGGTGCGTTCCTCCACCTCGACATCGGTCAGCCAGCGGCGCAGGTTGTCGCAGGTGATGCGGGCGATGTGGATGCGGTCCTGCATCTGCTGCGCCTCTTGTTGGCGACTTTGCAGAAACCCCTTGGCACGGTCCACCCTTTCGTCCGAATAGGCCCGCGCCAGTTCGCGCGACTGGTATGACATCTGGGCTGCGATCTGCAGCAACTCCGGCTCCAGATGGCCAAGGTCGGGGTGCTTGCGCATCAACTCCATCCGCTCGCGCATCGACTCGAATTCGTTGGACAGCGAGAAGACGCCGGTCCGGTCGGCGGCATGGGCGATGGAATACGCGCGCTTGACGTCCTCCATCGAAATCTGAAAGGAACGATGGCTGCGTTCAAGTCGGGCCATGCGGGCATTGGCCGGCAGGTAAAAGCACAGCACCAAAAGCAATGCCGTGATGAACAGCTGCGCGATCATTCCCGCAAAAGGCACCGGCAGCCCGCCATACGACAGCGCCAGATCGGGCCAAGGCAAGACACCCGCAATCGCCAGCCCGTTGAGCGCAACACCGACGCCCGCGAAGGCCACAACAGCGCAAAAGCCGAGCGATTGCAGGCCGGTCTGCACTTGCCGCAACGTCTGAACCACACCACCCGCCATACCATTACCCCCGCGTCACGTTCAGGCAACTTTTTCGAACCTCACATCAAATGCAACATGATTTCGCCACAAAGGCTGGAAAGCGGTTTGAAAACATGGGGATAACTGGAATTGTTTGCGCTTGCGAAACAATCCTCAACCCCTGCGGGAGAAAATCACGCCAGCGCGCGCGCAATTCCCAAAGCAACTGTTGTGATGATCAGCGTTGAAAGCGCCACAGCAACGATCAGGTTCACCCAGACCGGGCCGAACCCCTTGATCCAGACATGCGAAGCCCAGGCATAGACCAGCCAGACCCAGCCGAAGATCGAGATCACCGCGGACAATTGTGCCCATTGCGGATCGGCAAACCGGAACGGCATGAAAAGCCAGCTGATATAGACCAGCGCTGCGATCAACAGCCTGCGCGCGCCGCGCTTGCCATCGTGCCAGCTTGCCAGAAGGGCTGCAGCAACAAGCAGGGGCAGGGCAAGGATGACGTAAGACAACGCCACCGCCGCCGTGCTGCCAGACCCAAGGATTGTTCCAAGGGTCGGGATCATCAGCGCACCGATGCGATGGGGCCGTCTGCCCGCCCGTGGATGAACTGTTGCAGGTAAGGGTCTGATGCAGCGTCCATTTCCGCAACAGGGCCGGTCCACTGGATGACGCCTGCGTGCAGCATCGCCACATGATCGGCAATCGCGCGGACCGATGTCATGTCATGCGTGATCGTCATTGCGGTGACACCCATTTCCACGACAATCTCGCGGATCAGAGCGTTGATCACCCCCGACATGATCGGATCAAGACCGGTGGTCGGTTCATCGAAAAAGATGATCTCGGGTTCGGCGGCAATCGCGCGGGCCAGACCCACGCGCTTTTGCATGCCGCCCGAAAGCTCGGCCGGAAACAGATCACCGACTTCGGGCTTGAGGCCCACGCGGCGCAGCTTTTCGATGGCAATTTCACGCGCTTCGGCCTTTGGGCGGGCCTGTGCGCCGCGCAGCAGACGGAAGGCCACGTTTTCCCAGACCTTCAGGCTGTCAAACAGCGCGCCGCCCTGAAACAGCATTCCAAAGCGGGCAAGGAAGGCATCACGGTCGGCGCGTATCACATCCTCGCCGTCAAGGCTGATCGTGCCCGAATCGGGCGCAACCAGCCCGAGGATACATTTCAGGAGCACCGATTTTCCGGTGCCGGACCCGCCGATGATCACCATCGACGACCCCTTGGGAATGGTCAGATCAACGCCGCGCAAAACGCGGTTCGCCCCGAATGTCTTGTGAACGCCTGCAAGGGTGATCATGTGCCGAACAACACCGAAGTCAGTATGAAATTCGCGGCCAGAATCAGAATTGCTGCCACGGCAACTGCGTTTTTCGTTGCCGATCCAACGCCTTGTGCGCCACGCCCCGACCGCATGCCGTGATAGCAGCCGATCAGCGTGGCGATGAAGCCGAACACCGCACCCTTGATCAGGGATGATGTGATGTCGGGCGCGGTCAGGAAATCGACCGTGTTCTGGATATAGCTTGCACGGTTGAAGCCCAACTGTTCGGTGCTGACCAGAAAGCCGCCCATGATGCCGATGATGTCGCCCACGCCAACCAGCAAAGGCACGGTCAGAGTGCCCGCCAGAACCCGCGGCACCGCCAGATACTTGATCGGATGGGTCGAAAGGGTAACCAGCGCGTCGATCTGTTCGGTCACCTTCATCGTCGCAATCTCGGCGGCAATTGATGATGTGACGCGCGCCCCGATCATCAGGCCGACCAGCACCGGACCAAGTTCGCGCACGATACCGATGGCCACAATCTGCGGCACCACGGCTTCGGCCGAAAAACGCTGCCCGCCGGAATAGATCTGCAATGCCAATGCGCCGCCGGTGAACAGGGCGGTCAGCCCCACCACCGGCAGGCTGAACCAGCCCACCTGCATCAGCGCCTGAACGATCTCACGCGGGTAAAACGGCGGGCGGAACAGGTGGCCCACCACCTGACCGCCGAAAAGCGCGATCCGGCCAAGCGACGCGAACGCGCCCAGAACCACCCGGCCAAGGGCTGCGACCGGTGACAGAAGGCTCATGCACCAGCACCGGAGTAGCGGCGCAGATACCGCGCGCCAAGCTGGGTCAGCACTTCGTATCCGATGGTGCCCGCGGTATCGGCCAGATCATCGGCGCTTTGCTGCGCGCAGATGATATCCAGCACCTTCGGAACTTCGGGCAGATGCGTCACGTCAACGGTGATCAGGTCCATCGAAACGCGGCCGATCAGCGGGCAGGGCACATCGCCATCCCACAGAACGGCGGCATTCGACAAACTGCGCAACAGCCCGTCGGCATAGCCCGCCGCCACGGTTGCAACCACGGTCGGCGCCTCGGCCGTCCATGAATTGCCGTAGCCCACGGTTTCGCCCTGCGCCACGTCGCGCACCTGAATGACCGGCAAGCCCAGCGAGACAGCAGGCGTTCCCGCCTCGAACGGGCGACCGCCGTAAAGGCCGATGCCGGGGCGGGTCAGATCGAAATGGAAAGCCGGGCCAAGCAGGATGCCGCCCGTTGCCGCCAGAGACCGTGGCACGGCGATGCCATCGGTCAGGTGGTGAAACTCCGCCAGTTGGGCCGCGTTCATGGCATGATCGGGCTCGTCCGCGCAGGCAAGATGGCTCATCACCAGTTCGGGGCGGGCGGCCAGCACGAATTCGGCCACCGCCTCCCATTCACCCGGCTCCAGCCCCAGCCGGTTCATCCCGGTATCAAGCTGCACGCCGAACGGATGACCGGGCAACGATTCCATATGCCGGGTGATCTGATCAATTGAATTGAGCATCGGCGTAAGGTCAAGATCGTGGATCATCTCGGTATCGCCGGTCATGTGGCCAGACATGACGCTGATCTGCGGCCCTTGCCCCAGGGCCTGCCGCACCGCTGCGCCTTCCTCGGCCATGGCCACAAAGAACCGCCGCGCGCCCACCTGCGCCAAAGCCCGCGCCTTTGCAGGCAAAAACCGAATCCATCGCCACCAGTTTTG
>JBGSRQ010000291.1:0-5284 GCA_041737515.1 Rhodobacterales bacterium
GGATGGAATGGCGCGGGTCGGCTGCGGCGTTGTGGCCGCAAGCGCGGTCGGTGATCATGCTGGCCGAGGTTTATACGCCCGAGGGCGACCCTTTGGCGGTGCTGGATACGCCGGACCTTGGCGGGGTGAGTTGTTACGCTCAGGGGCGCGATTACCACGATCTGGTCAAGAAGCGGCTCAAACGGCTGGGGCGGTGGCTGATCGACGCTGGCGGCGGCGAGATCAAGGTTTTTGTCGATACCGCCCCGGTGATGGAAAAGCCCCTGGCGCAGGCGGCGGGGCTGGGGTGGCAGGGCAAGCACACCAATCTTGTAGCGCGCGATCTGGGAAGCTGGTTCTTTCTGGGCGCGATCTTCACCACGCTTGATTTGCCCCGCGATGTGGCCGAGGTGGACCATTGCGGATCATGCCGGGCCTGCCTGGATGTCTGTCCGACGGCGGCGTTTCCGGCGCCCTATCAACTGGATGCGCGGCGCTGCATTTCCTATTTGACGATCGAGCATCGCGGCCCCGTCGACGCCGACCTGCGCGCCTTGATGGGTAACCGGATTTATGGCTGCGATGATTTTCTGGCGGTTTGCCCCTGGAACAAGTTTGCGGTGGACGCGCGCGAGATCGGCTATTGCGCGCAGGTCGGCGCGCCGCCCTTGGCCGAACTGGCGGGCCTGGATGATGCGGCATTCAGAGTGCGGTTTTCGGGCAGCCCGGTGAAACGCATCGGGCGCGACCGCTTTGTGCGAAACGTGCTTTATGCCATCGGAAATTCGGGAAACGCAGGCTTGCGCCAAGTGGCCGCGGGACTTCTGGATGATCCTGACCCTGGGGTTGCAGATGCGGCGCGCTGGGCGGTCGCGCGGCTGGGCTGAGGCCGCGGCGCGTCCAACTTTCGCCACCATCCTTCGGCAAATCGGTGCCGGACGAAACGTGGCAGGTGACAGTGACGGATCTTTCCCAGACGGGCATGGCCGCGCTTCTGACGCTGGTTTTTGTGCTGGTTTATCTCTTGATGAACCGGATGACGTATCTGCTTTTCGCCGAAGACAAGGCGCGCGCGCAGCTTGGCGTGTGGCGCATTCCCGAGCGGACGCTGTTGTGCGCGGCCTTTTTCGGCGGCTGGATCGAGGCGAAGGTTGCGCAACGCCATTTGCGCCACAAGACCCGCAAGGAGCCGTTTCGCAGCCAGTTGAATGTGGTTGGCCTGGTGCATGTGGCAGCGCTTGTGCTGGGTGCGATGGCCTTGCCGGATGTGTCACGCATGGCTGCGGATGCTGCGAACAGGATGATGGTTGACGGCGCCGGCACGTTTCTTGAACCCGAATCCCCGAAGATGCCGCGTCGGTTCGGGCCGGGAAGCTGAGCCTTCAGCGACGATCCGCGAGGTCTGCACGGGGATCTTGGGGAATTTGCGTTCCGGTGGTAGAATTGGATTCTGCTTCATGGGGGAGAGACCGACATGACCAAGCATATTGCCGATCACCGCGCCGCACCAAAAGTCGGGCGGATGACCCATTACCTGCGCATTGCCCGCGCAACGATGCCGGGGTTGGGCTGGATGGCGCTGCACCGCAAACCGGTTCCGGTTCTGGCGAGCAACCGTCGCACGGTGGAATTCGCCCGGATCGAGCGCGGCCGCGAGGCTTGAACCACGCGGCCGCAAGCATCGGGACGCTTCAGGCCCGCACCAGCTTTTCGTAGCTGGAGGCCACGTCCAGCGTCAGCGCGCCGACGTCAAAGCTGTAGTCGCCGATCTGGCCCACGGGGGTGACCTCGGCGGCGGTGCCGGTTAGCCAGCACTGCTCGAACCCTTCAAGCTCGGCGGGCATGATGTGGCGTTCGTGCACTGTGATGCCCTTGTCGCGCAGCATGGCGATGACGGTCTGGCGGGTGATGCCGTTCAGGAAGGCGTCGGGCAGCGGCGTGTGAACCTCGCCATCCTTGACGAAGAATATGTTTGCGCCGGTCGCCTCGGCGACATAGCCACGATAATCGAACATCATTGCATCCGAACAGCCCTTCGCCTCGGCCGCGTGTTTGGACATGGTGCAGATCATGTAAAGCCCGGCAGCCTTGGCGGCATGGGGGATGGTTTCGGGCGAGGGTCGCTTCCATTTCGCAATGTCGAGTTTTGCGCCCTTGGTCTTGGCATCTCCGTAGTAATTGCCCCATGTCCAGCAGGCCACTGCCATCCGGATCGGATTTTTCTTGGAGGCGACACCCATATCCTCGCCAGCGCCGCGCCATGCAATCGCGCGCACATAGGCGTCCGTCATGTTGTTGGCTTTCAGCACGGCATCCTTGGCGGCTTCGATATCGGCGACCGAATAGGGCAGCGGCATGTCAAGATATTCGCCCGATTTGCGCAGCCGTTCGGAATGTTCGACCGACTTGAATATCTTGCCGTTGTAACACCGCTCACCCTCGAACACCGATGAGGCGTAATGCAGGGCGTGGGTCAGGATATGGACATTGGCCGTGCGCCAGTCGACCAGCGTTCCATCCATCCAGATATTTCCGTCACGATCGTCGTAGCCAGGCATGGTAACCCCTCCGGTTTGCGAATGTTGCGCTAGATAGGTCCGAAGTGGACATAATATTGCGCGAAATCGACGCTGGGCTAACATTTGAGTCTTGGAATGTCAACAAGGCTGACTTAAAATCTGGCGAAACGGAGGGGCAGCAGATGACGAATGGGGCATCAACGCCGGGCATGGGCGAGACGCTTCTTTTTCTGACTGACGAACAGGTCAGGAAAGGGATCGAGGCGATGTTCTTTGCATATCGCGGATTTACCGCCGACCCCGACCGGATTCTGGAAAAAATGGATTACGGGCGTGCTCATCACCGGGCGGTGCATTTCATTCACCGCTCGCCCGGCACTACGGTGTCGAACCTGTTGTCGATCCTTGGGGTCACAAAGCAAAGCCTGAACCGTGTGCTGCGGGCTTTGATTGACGAAGGACTGGTCGAGGCGCGCGTCGGGCGGCGTGACAAACGCGAGCGGCATCTTTACCTGACCGCCGCCGGCGCCGAGCTGGAGCGCAGCCTGTCGGACGCACAACGCACACGAATGCGTGCCGCCTATCGCGCGGCGGGTCCGGGTGCTGTACAGGGATTTCGACAAGTGCTGGAGGCGATGATGGACCCCGAATTGCGCAAGCAATATCAGAAATTGACCGAGGGTGGCGCATGATCTCGGAACCCCAGGCGCACCTGCTGGTCGTAGACGACGATGAACGCATCCGCGGGCTTTTGCAGAAGTTCCTGATGCGGAACGGGTTTCTGGTGACAATCGCGCGTGATGCAGCACAAGCACGGCGTCTGCTAAGCGGGCTGGAATTCGATATGCTGGTGCTGGATGTGATGATGCCGGGCGAAGACGGTATCACCCTGACCCGCGAATTGCGCACCAAGATGGCGGTGCCGATCCTGCTTCTGACAGCCAAGGGCGACGCCGTGAACCGGATCGAAGGGCTGGAGGCGGGGGCGGATGATTACCTGGTCAAGCCATTCGAACCCAAAGAGCTGCTGCTGCGGATCAACGCCATTCTGCGCCGGGTGCCAGTGGTCAAGGCCACCGAAGCCGGGCCCAAAGTGCTGCATCTTGGGGCCGTGCGATATGATCTGGACCGGGGCGAGTTGTGGCGCGGCACCGATCTGGTGCGCCTGACCGCGACCGAAGCGCAACTGATGCGGATCTTCGCGGCAACGCCGGGGGCTGCGGTGACGCGTGACAGGCTGGTGGGCGATATCGGCTCCAGCGAGGCGGGCGCGCAGGAACGCGCGGTCGATGTGCAGATCACGAGGCTGCGCCGCAAGATCGAGGCAGACCCGAAACAACCCCGCTATCTGCAGACGGTGCGCGGTGCCGGATATATGCTGGCCCCGGATTGATCGGACGGACATCGTTCTCAGGGTTTGAAATCCTGAGACCGCTGTCCGTCTGCGGCAGGCAGGGCATTTCACAGGGCTTGCGTGCTTTCCGGGTGTGCTGCGCAGTCTGGAGTCACTGCGTCAACTGGTGGCGAAGGAAAATGCTGTTAAATCAAGAAGGCCACATTTGTCCCTTTGGGTCAAAACCCCGCAGCCCGCCGTTCTGGCCACGGCTGTTCTGTGTATTCGTGTTGGCAGCCGCACGCCCTTCAAAGCACCCCGAGCCATGCAAAGCCGGTATTTGAGCCATGAGGGGTAACGGTCCATTACGTATCCTGGCTTCCGCAGCAATGCAGATACCGGCAGTGGCAGTCATCCGGGTGCAACACCCGAAATCTTTCAAGGGTTGAGGGCTACCAGGGATGCCGCAGGCTTCTCCTGTGGCGACCGACCTCAGCCCGCACCTTCCCTTTACGACTTGCGCTGACTGCGCCCGCATCGGCTTGCCCGCCAATTCCGCGCATCTGGTGGCGATGGAAGCAGCTATCGGCCACAAGGCGCTGCGCGCGTTTTTGCCGGCGCTTGGCGGTCGTCAGTATGCAATTCGCGTCACCACTCCGAAGCACGTCGGTATCCAAAGGCCCCGCGCGCGATGAAACCCATGACTGGCTGGGCAAGGTCCCGCAGGGTAGACCAGCCCGCGCGATGTGGAGCAAGGTGAGACGTTCGGCTTCATCAACCGCAAGTTCAAAAGCACCATCGGGTTTCTGCGCGACGACTTCTTGGTTGATCGTCTGTGCGTCTTAAAGCCGATGTTTGCCGTAAGGGGGCAAAAAGAGCGGCAACACCGTGACAGGCTGATCCTTCCGCTGATCACATCGGGGTTTTCGCAACCTTGCCTTGTTGGGCAATTCTTCATCGACACCGATCCTCAGTCCAGGAACGGGGCCGCTGAAACCATCACGGTCAGCACCTTGCAGGCTGGCACAACTTCGGCCTGATATCTGTCTGGCACGACGCGGGCCATTCATTGACGTTCCGGGCAGACGCTGCCGATGCATTTTCGAGTGCATGGCGCACCGGTTCAGGATGGCGTAGGATTGTGAAAGGGTTCCGGCCAGGATGCGAACTCCCACCCTTTTCCGGTGTCAAACGTTGTGAAAACACCCGTCAGACCATCTGAGCACGCGCATGACCGGACGCGCCGGGGGGAGGGGCTGTCTGCCCCCCCCCCCGGACTCCCCTCCCCGAGGATATTTGTGAACAGCAAAAGCCTGAAGAGAGTGTGATGGCGACAGCCTACTATGCATCGGACGTCTGTCTTGCGCATGTCGAGCCCGTGGGTCATCCCGAGCAGCGCGCGCGACTGATTGCGGTTGCGCGCGGGCTTGCGGGGATGGATCTGGTGCGACGC
>JBGSRQ010000263.1:0-2660 GCA_041737515.1 Rhodobacterales bacterium
GCCTGACCGATGCGCCGCAGCCGGTGGCGTTTCAGGCGGCGAACGCGTGGTCTGGGCGGATGGTGGGCCTTGCGCCGCAACCCTTTGCGCCAGTTGACCTTTCGGCATGGGTGGCCGAACTGCCAGAGGGCGGGTTTGACAGTTTCTGGCTGTCCGACGGGCTGGATCATCCGGGGCAGGGCGCGCTTTTGGCAGCCCTGCAAGGCAAAGGCGCGGTGACAGTGTTCAACAGCCCGCGTCCGATCATCGCCCTGCGCCCGGCCGCTTTCGAAGACGGCGCGATCAAGTTGCAGGCCACCCGCCTGCCCGCCGCCGATGCCTCGGAAATCGAGGTTCTGGCGCGCGGCCTTGATCCATCGGGTGTGGAGCGCGAACTGGCCCGCGCGAAAATCGCCTTTGCCGCAGGGGCAAATGTGGGGGATGTGTCGCTGTCTCTGCCGCCCGAACTGCGCAACCGGATCAGCCGGTTCGAGGTGGCTGGCGTGCGTTCGGCGGGCGCGGTCAGCCTGACCGATGACAGTCTGAAACGCCGCAAGATCGTACTCATCGCCGGGTCCGATGATCTGGAAGGCTTGCAGCTTTTGTCGCCGACCCACTATCTGAGACAGGCGCTGGAACCCGTGGCCGAACTGATCAACGGCAATCTTTCGTATATTCTGCTGGCCAACCCCGATGTGATCGTGCTGGCCGATGTGGCCCGCCTGTCACCGGACGAGGAAGCGGGCCTTCTTGAATGGGCCGAAAAGGGTGGCCTGCTTTTGCGCTTTGCCGGTCCGCGCCTTGCGGCATCCGATGTGTCGCGTGACAGCGAAGACCCGCTGATGCCGGTGCGCCTGCGCGAAGGTGGCCGGTCCGTCGGCGGTGCGATGAGCTGGGGCGAGCCGCGCGCCTTGGCGCCTTTCAACTCCGACAGCCCGTTTTTTGGTCTGACCATTCCGGACGATGTGACGGTTGCCTCGCAGGTTCTGGCCCAGCCCGACCCCGACCTTGCCGGCCGCACGATTGCGGCTTTGGCTGACGGCACACCCCTGGTGACGCGCCGCGCGATCGGCGAGGGGCAGGTGGTGCTGGTGCATGTTACCGCCAATGCCGACTGGTCGACGCTGCCCCTGTCAGGTCTGTTCGTGCAGATGCTGGAGCGGCTGGCGGTTTCCACCCGCCCGGCCGCGCCTGAAGCCAGCGATCTGGAGGGTCAGATCTGGACACCCGAAGTGCAACTGAACGCCTATGGCGTGCCGTCCGACGCGCAAAACGCGACCGGCGTGGAGGGCGCGGAACTGGCCAAGGGGTTGCCGGGGCCGGGGATGCTGCCCGGACTTTACGCCGGGGATGACCGGCGTATCGCCCTTAACGTGATTGGCGCGCAAACCACATTGACGGCGGCAAGCTGGCCCGCCGGAGTGGCAGTTGAAGGGTTGGATGCCGTGCGGGAACAACCGTTGAAGGGCGGCTTTCTGGCCGCAGGTCTGGGGCTTTTGCTGATTGATATCCTGGCTGCGCTGTGGCTGTCGGGCAGGCTCTGGTTGGGTCGTGCAGGCCGGGTTGGCGTTCAGGCTATTCTTCTGGCGCTTGCAGTGGGTCTGGTCCATCCGGCCGATGCGCAAGGCACTGATGCCGCCGACACCTTCGCGATCGAGGCTACAACCGATGTTCGCCTTGGATATGTGATGACCGATGATGCCCAACTGAACAAGGTTGCCGAAGCGGGCCTGACCGGCCTTGGCCTGCAGCTTTTCGCCCGCACCACGGTGGAGCCGGGGCCAGCGATGGAAGTGAACATCGAATCTGATGAACTGGCGTTCTTTCCGTTCCTCTATTGGCCGGTGACCGCCTCACAACCCATCCCCTCTGCCAAGGCCTATGCCAAGCTGAACGCCTATCTGCGGTCAGGTGGCATGATCCTGTTTGATACCCGCGATGCAGGTATCGGGGCGGCGGGGTCTTCGCCCGAGGCGCGCAGGCTTCAACTGATTGCTTCGCCATTGGATATTCCGCCGCTGGAACCTTTGCCCGGCGACCATGTGCTGACCCGCACCTTCTATCTGCTGCAGGATTTCCCCGGCCGTCAGACCGCCGGCACCGTCTGGGTCGAAGCGGCCCCCCCCGATGCCGCGAAAGAGGACGGCGTGCCGTTCCGTCACCTGAACGATGGCGTCACACCCGTGGTCATTGCCAGCAATGATTACGCCTCGGCCTGGGCGGTGAACGACAATGCCCAGCCGATGTTCCCGGTCGGCCGCGGCTATGGCGGCGAGCGTCAGCGTGAGACGTCCTACCGTTTCGGCATCAACCTGATCATGTATGTTCTGACCGGGAATTATAAGTCGGATCAGGTGCATGTACCTGATTTGCTGGAAAGATTGGGCCAATGAACGGCACCATCGTTTTCGCACCGCTGTTGCCGTGGCCGGTGATTTACGCGCTGGCGGCGGCTGCTTTGGCGCTGGTTGGCTTTGCGCTGATCCGCAAGCTGTCGGGCTGGGCCTTGCGCGGTCTGGCGGCGGTGGTTCTGGTTGCCGCCCTTGCCAACCCGTCCCTGCAGCGCGAGGATCGCGAACCTCTGTCAGACATCGTGATTGCGGTGGTCGATGACAGCGCCAGCCAGCAGATCGGCACCCGCCCGATGCAGACCGAGGCGGCATTGCAGGCCGTGCAGGCGG
>JBGSRQ010000322.1:0-4286 GCA_041737515.1 Rhodobacterales bacterium
TTCAACTTCATCCTGTCGATGGTGATCTACACCGGGCTCGTGCTTTATCAGGGCGTGCAGCAGGATCAGCCCACCGTGGCCAGCCTGCAACCCACTCCCTTCGCCGGAGCGTCGCTGTTGCCCGGTGACAGGATCCTTGCGATAAACGGTTTGCCCACCCCCGATGCCGAGACGCTGAATGCCGTTGTAAAAGACCTGCCAGCGGCGCCCTCGGTGATCTATTCGGTGGAACGGGGCGCGGGCACGACGGACGTTGCCGGCCCCTATCCGATGCCCGCTCTTGCCAATTATGTGCAGCCCGGATCAGCGGCCGATGCGGCGGGTGTGCTGCAAGGCGATGTCATTGTGGCCATCAACGGCACCCCGGTATCGACCTTTGACCAGATGCGCGACATTGCGGGTGCGTCCGATGGCAACCCCCTGACGCTGAAGATCTGGCGCGACGGGGCAGTGCTTGAAAAGACCATGACGCCAAAGCAGGATGATGTGTCGAACCCCGACGGCACCTTCGAGAGGCGCTGGCTGATCGGCCTGTCGGGCACCTATGTATTCACGCAAGAACTGCGTCCGGCGGGCCCTGTCGAGGCCGTGAAGCTTGGCGCTGTCCAGACTTACGAGGTTATCACGCGCAGTCTGGCGGGCCTTTACAGCTATGCGGTGGGCGATATCAGCAAATGCACGATCCGGGGCGCAGTCAGCATTGCGAAAGTGTCGGGGCAGGCGGCATCGCTGGGGCTTGTGACCTTCATTGCCTTTGTGGCGATGCTTTCCACCGGCGTGGGGCTTTTGAACCTGTTCCCGATCCCGGTACTGGACGGCGGACATCTGGTCTTTTACGCCTATGAGGCGGTCTTTCGCCGACCCCCGTCAGACGCCGCGATGCGTATTCTGATGAGCGTTGGGCTTGTGATCATCATCAGTTTCATGATTTTTGGCCTGACCAATGATTTTACCTGCTGACCGGGGCAAATCGCCAAACTGATGCCACATTCTTTTGTCATATACATGCAGTGGAACCAGTAACGGGCGGCATCATGGAAAACGTCATCAAAGGATATCGCGGCCTCTCGCTGCTGCTGAACCTGAATTGGGACCGGATTTTTACGCTGGGCACAGTCGTTGCGGGCCTTTTGGCCGGGGCGTTTCTGGGCACGACGCTCGTTCAGCCGTAACCTTCGGGCAGCCATACACAACATCATGTGTCAGACTGCCCCAAATCGGTCTATGGCCTTTTGACAAGGCCCGCCATTCCCGATAGTCAGAATGCCAAGTCAAAGCATCAACGGGGCAGGCAAATGGTTCATTCGACAGGTGGGGCTGTGGCCTACAGGGATGCAGGCAAGCGGCCTGTCCTGATCAGTGCTCTGGCGCTTTTCCTTGCCTTCGCAGGTGTTTGCGGCGCGTTATTGTCGCCGGCTTTCGCACAATCCTACAGCTTTTCCGACGTAAGGATCGAGGGCAATGACCGGGTCGATGGCAATTCGATCCTTCGATTTGCCGGAATCGGTCGGGGCCAGCCGGTCAGTTCGGGCGATTTGAACGACGCCTATCAGCGGATCGTCAATTCAGGGCTGTTCGAGACGGTCGAGGTTCTGCCGCAGGGCGGCACGCTTTTGATCCGGGTGAAGGAATATCCGGTCGTCAACATCATCAATTTCGAAGGCAACCGCCGCCTGAAGGATGAAGATCTGGCGAAAATCGTCAAAACGCAGTCGCGCCGGGTCTATTCGCCCGCGGCGGCCGAAGCGGATGCCGCAGCGATCACCGAAGCCTACCGGTCGTCCGGGCGCATCACGGTAACGGTTGATCCGCGCATCATCCGGCGCTCTGACAACCGCGTTGATCTTGTGTTCGAGATCAAGGAAGGCAAGGTCGTCGAGATCGAACGACTTGCCTTTGTCGGCAACCGCGATTTCACCGACCGCCGCTTGCGTCAGGTCTTGCAGACCAAGCAGGCGGGGCTTTTGCGCACCTTTGTGCAGCGTGATACGTTCGTGCCGGAACGGCTGGAACTGGACAAGCAGCTTTTGCGCGATTTCTACCTGTCGCGCGGCTATATCGACTTTCAGGTGCTGGATGCGTCGGGCGATGTGTCGCGCGAACGCGACGCCTACTTCGTGACTTTCACCGTTCAGGAAGGTCAGCGGTTCCGGTTCGGTGCGATCAGCGCATCAAGCGATATCCCCGAAGTCGATGCCGCCCCGTTCGAGGCATTGCTGCGGATCCGTCCGGGCGTCACCTATTCGCCCGCGATCGTTGATGCCAACATCTCGCGGCTGGAGGCGCTGGCGCAACGGCAAAGCCTGAATTTCGTCAAGATCGAACCCCGTATCACCCGCAACGAACGCGATCAGACGCTGGACGTCGATTTCGTGATCTCGCGCGGCGAGAAGGTTTTTGTCGAACGCATCGACATCGAGGGCAACACCACGACACTGGACCAGGTGGTGCGCCGCCAGTTCCAGACAGTTGAGGGCGACCCGTTCAATCCGCGCGAAGTGCGGCAGGCGGCCGAGCGCATCCGCGCGCTGGGATATTTTGCAGACGCCAAGGTTGACGCACAGCCGGGCACCGCGGACGGACAGGTGATCGTCAATGTCGATGTGACCGAACAGCCAACAGGTTCATTGTCGTTCGGCGCTAGCTACGGTGCCACCAACGGGGTCGGCTTTGCGGTTGGTCTGACCGAAACCAACTTTCTGGGACGCGGCCAGACGGTCGGTATCAATATCGGCACCGGCACGGACAACGTGGATTCGTCAATCACCTTTGTCGAACCTGCATTTCTGGGCCGAAACCTTCAGTTCACCTTCGATGCCTACTATAATACGACCAACAACCAGAACGCGGATTACAACACCAGAAGCTTTGGCATCACCCCGTCAATCAGCTTTCCAGTCAGCCAGTATGGCCGGTTGCAACTGCGCTACCGCCTTGCCTCGGCTGAAATTCTGGATGTGGCGCGGGCAGCGGTCGATGATCCGGCCACCCCTGATGTAGATGAGGCCAATCCAGGCTCTTCCCCGATTCTGATCGCGGAAGAGGGGTTGGGCGCGCTGATCAAAAGCTCGCTTGGCTATTCCTACACGTTTGACAATCGCAAGACCGGTCTCAATCCCAAGGGAGGCGTTCTGCTGCGCTTTGGTCAGGAATTTTCGGGGCTGGGTGGTGACACAAGGTCGATCACGACGAATGTTCTGGCGGTGGCAGAGACGACCGTGCTGAACGAAGATATCACCGTGCGCGCCATTTTCGAAGGCGGCGCCGTCAAGACATTCGGTGGTGACGGCAGCCGGGTCACGGACCGCTTCTTTGGCAACACCAAGATCCGCGGGTTTGATCCGAACGGTCTGGGCCCGCGTGATCTTGGCGCCGGCAACCGGGATGCATTGGGTGGCAACCTGTTCGCCGTCGCCCGGTTCGAAGCCGATTTCCCGGTTGGCCTGCCCGAAGAATACGGCATCACGGCTGGGGTTTTCGCCGATGTCGGATCGGTCTGGAGCCTTGACAACACAGCGGGTCAGGGCGGTCCGGTCGATGACGCATTCCACCTGCGGTCATCCGTCGGGGTATCGGTGTTCTGGAATACGCCGGTTGGTCCGCTGCGCTTCAACTTTGCGCATGTGATCCAGAAGGAATCGTATGACGAGACACGCGCCTTCGATCTGACCATCTCGACCAAGTTCTGATGCGGGCGGGACGGGCCGTATCGCTGTTTGTTGCAGCGATCCTGATCTGTGCCGCACCGCTTGCAGCACAGGAGTCAGGTCCGCGCAACACTCCGATCCTGACGCTGGAGCAGGACCGTCTGTTCACCGGCACGCTTTACGGCAAGGCCGTTCATGCGCGGATTGATACGGCCGCACAGGCTTTGCAGGCCGAGAACCGCAGGATCGAAGCCGATCTTGAGGCCGAAGAGCGTGACCTGACGGAACAGCGGGCAAAGATGGAGCCGCTTGCCTTTCGCCAACTGGCCGATGCCTTCGATGAAAAGGCCAATTCGATCCGCGCCGCCCGTCTGGCAAAGCTGCGCGCGCTCAGCGACGAGCGTGATACTGAACGCAAACTCTTTCTGAACACTGCCGCCCCGATCATTGCCAAGCTGATGACCGAAGCGGGTGCCGTGGCCATTGTGGACAAAAGTGCGATCATCCTGTCTTTCGACCGGATCGACATCACCGACGCCGCCATCGCGCGGATCGACGAGGTTCTGGGCGACGGCACGCGCCCCGCCGGAAATCCGCCGCCGGTCAACGCACCGCCCGAACCCGGACTGTCACCCGACG
>JBGSRQ010000328.1:0-5642 GCA_041737515.1 Rhodobacterales bacterium
AGCGTCTCGATCAGCGCCCGCATCTGGGGCGGTTTGCGGCTGTGTTCGCGGCGCACGGCATCGATCTGATCGGGAACCTCGTCGGCCTCGATCAGGTTGCGGCAGGATCGTGATTTGATTTGCGGCCGCGCGATCTTGCCCAGCAGAAACGGCTCGGTCGATGATCGTAGCACATAACCGGTCCCGAATGCGGCCTTGCCCGATGGCGTGCGCTTGATCCATGCGCCACCCGTCACATACTGAAAGCCCCATGCCTGCATGATCCGCAGCGCTTGCGGCAGATGCGGCCAGGTCGACCACATGAACAAAAGACAATCCGGCCCGGCCAGATGCGACACAGGCAACGCAGCGATCGCCGACTCGGACATGGTGCGGTAATGCGCCTCGGGGCTTTTGGCATGTCCATTGTCCGACCGCATCACATACGACCAGGGCGGATCGGCAAGAATCGCGCCATATTTCATGGGGGTCAGGTGATCAAATGGCCAGTTGGTCATTCCTCGACACTTTCCCGGTGATGTCCCTGCGGCAGGTCGGCCAGCAGGACGGTCGTGACAACCGGGCCATGCTGGTCGCGCCGGATCACATAGGCATAGCCATCGATCACGACCGCATTGGCACCCGCTTGCGCAGCTGCATTCAGCCGCTCGGCCATCGACTTGCGCAGACGCTCAATCTCGAACCCGCCCACGCGCTCCAGATAGCGCAGCACGGCATGGTCGCTGATGTGCAGGCGGCGCTTGGTCATCAAAGGGCAATCCCCGCGCGGCGGCACATCTGCTTCAGTGCTTCGACCACGTCGTTGATCTGCTCGTGGTTCTGCAGCGCATCGATGTCGATGGGGACCGATCCCCAGTGCTTTTCGAACCGGGCCCGCACAAAGCCGTTCAGGCCCTTTGCGCCGGGCACGTCAACGGCTCCGGCCGAGGCGAGCTTGCCCCAGAGCACATGCGCAAACCGCGTGTCCGCCCGCCTGGCGGCGGGGCGCTTGCCTTTGGTTGCAACCTTCTTGAAGCCGCGCGCCTCCAGCGCCTTCACGACGGCCGTCAGTTCGGCCTCGGTCATGTCGGCCATGCTGGCTTTGCCAACGACCTGAAACTGCAGGTCGCGGCGGGTGTCGGCGTCGATGCCCAGCTCGCGACAGGCAACATGGATCATGCGTTGCAGGGTGCGGTTGGTCATGCCCGCGCCTCATTTTCCAAATGGGAGAGAAACATCTCCTGAGACTCGAGGTTTTGGCGGCTGCTAGGATTTCTGAAGAGAATCGGGGAGGATGCGATGGAATTGTCAGGTGTATGGCTGTGGTACTGCGAACAGCACCTTTCGCCTGACGCCCTTGCTGCACAACGCACCGTGGCACTCTCGCCAGATGATGTCATGGAGGCATTCTTTACGTTCCACCCGCTCTTTTCCGGGCGCCTGGACGCCATCCGGGCGACCCCATACTCCACCGACTTTGACGAAAGCGCGGACGAGGCGCTTGCGCAAATGGCGATGAGCGACAGCTTCGAATCTTGGGAGGAGCTGACCGCCGGGACGTGGCGGGTCTTGTATGAACGTTTTCTATACTGCAGCGTCGTGGTTGCTGCGAACATGGCGGCGGGACGGACTAGCATGGACCGTATTCCTCTGGGGCTTTCGTCCCAGGCAGCGCCGCGCGCATTGCTGCTACGCTATCTGCTAGGTCACGGAAGGAACATCGACCGGCAAGTGCTGCCTCAATCATCGCCCGGCACAGCGCCGCCATTTCCGGTGTCAGCAACGATCCGGCGACACTGAAAGCCTGATCGTGATCAGACGGTGAAAGGCTAGGCCAAGGGAACTGTGCTTCAAGTTTCATGCTGCCCCCCTATCACCGCGCGGCGGCGTCCATTCGATCAGCACGCCCGACCAGATGCCGGACGAGATCCCGTGTTGCAGGGTCCAGAACAGCGACATGTCTTCGATGTCCTGAAAACCGTCGAAACCGGCAAAGTAATCGAGCTTGCGCACCGGCAGTCCCCCGACCACCACGCGGGTGATCCGACCCTTGCTGAAGGTCATATCGATCGGCTCCACCAGATAGCAGACGGGATCTGGAATGATCTTGCGGCACTGCGCCGTCCGCATGCCGGTGAACAACTGCAAGCGCTCGCCGACGCGGGCGTGGCGCAGCCGATCAGCGCGGATGGTCTGGGTTTTCAAGCCCTCGACGATCAGGGGCGCAAAGCGGGGCTGGAAGCTGTAGGCGACCATCATTGGCCCCCTGTCAGGTCGGGACGCGGAGCCGCCATGATATCCGGCGCCTGGTCGCTGTTTCGGGCATACTTCGGGTCAACCGGATCAGGCTTGGCATAGTCCGCCAGGACAGCCTCCATCACTTCGATCCTGTTTTTGCGCATTTGCCGCAGCAGGGCGCTTTCATGAGAACCAAACTCCTGCTGTGCTTTCATGATGCTGATCGTGCGCTCCAGCACGTGCCGCTTCTTCTCTTGGGTGATCATTGAAAAACCATCCCGCCGATCGCTGTCAGAACGGCCCAGCCCAGCAACAGATAGGCAGCATTCCGGACCGGCACCGACGCGCGCTGCGATTTCTTGCGCACCTCGTCCGCCGACGAAAAGGTGACAAGGGCGATCCCGGCCAGAAAGCCGGAGGCGACAAGAAGACTGGTCATTGTTGGGTTCCCTTCCGCGCGCTGCGCGCTGCATGCTGTAATTTCGCAATGGCCATGATCGTTGGTTTGATCTCGGCAGGGGCCGCGTCATAGCCCCGGCCAAACTTGCCGTTCAGACGGGGGGCCATACCGATCGGCAGGGCTTCCCAGTTCGACGGGTCGGTATTGGTGCGGTCCCCGTCCAGGCACTTCAGGCGCATGCCGTCCGGCACCGGGCCATTCGCCTGCTCCCAGAGCCAGCGGTGCTTTTGCACATAGCGCCGCTCATAGCCGGTGTGCGGGTTGGTCTCGGCCACGCTGATTTCAACATAGCCGTCCCGCGTCACTCGCTCATGGCCCAGATACTTTGTGTTGTGCGGCAAATGCCGCGCCTTGAACTGCGTCCGGGCGGTGTTCGGGTTGAATGGCATCGTCTTGCCCTTGTTGGCCGGGGCGACACCGGGGGCAAAGCGGCCCTTGTGGCTGGTCGACCAGCCCTTGCGGCTGCACAGTGCCTTGATGTTGTCACAGGTTACGTCCTGCCTGCCGAAGCGGAAGCAGAAGGCGCGGTGCAGCTGCTCGCGCGGCCATTCCTTATGCGCTTCGATCCACACCAGCTCTTCGGCTATGTATTCGACCACGCGCCCTCTCATTCCTTTGCCTTCCCGATCTGGGGCAGCATCGGCAGAACCTTGTCGCCATGATCGACATAAAGCTTGGCCGCGCGCAGGCCGAGATCGGCATTGCGCACGATCTGATCCGCCAGATCGACAATCGCATCGGTGCGCTTGACCTCGATATCAATCTGCTCGGGCGTAAGATCCTCGTCGCGCATCCGTTCAAGCTGCGCGAAGAGGTGGTCGTTCAGGTCTGACAGACGACTTTTCATGCTCCTGCTCCATTGCCAAGCGCCTGAAGCACTTCTGAAAGCACGATGCAGACAAGGACGATGATCAAGCCGCCCTTGACGGCCTGGCATTTGCCCTGTTCGACCAGAGGACCGACAATTGCCAACAAAACCAGAGCATAGATGAGCAGCAAGTACGAACTTGTGATTGCGATCAGTCCCATCCCCGCCCCCTATGCCTTCGCCAGATCGATGGTCACCGGCTCCCACGCCGCATCAAGACTGGCGCGGCGGTAGCAGCGGACATAGGTCTTTGACCCCACCACCCGCATCGCATCGCGGATGGCGTCCATGGCGCGCACCCAACGCGGATCGCGGATTTCCAGCCGCAACAGCATGAACACCTCGCTGCGGTTGATCTGGCCTTCCTTGTCCGTGTTGAACGCGCGGGTTACGATCGCGCGGATCTCGTCGCGCGCGGATGCGGCCCATTCGTTCAGGCATTCATCGACCAGCGATTTGGCAATCTGCAGCTCGGGGCCGAAGGCGATGTGATCGGCGACCTGGACGGTCACCTTGTAAAGCGTGTCGAACGACATCAGGGTCATGTTGCCCTTCTTGCCGCCCAGCTTCGCCTCGTATTCCTGCGCCAGCAGCGCCTCCAGCGCGCCGATGTCGTCGAATGTGTGTTCCTTGAACCGCGCGACCTGATCGGACAGCGGCATGGCATAGCCCATGATCTTGCGGACCGTCTCGTCGGTCAGCTTGTCCATCGGCTTGATCAGGGCCAGCGGTACGACGCGGCCTTGGCCATCGCGCATGTGGGCCACATCGCCCAGCATGACGATCCCGTCGGGGATCGTGGTTTCAGTGACGTGGGTCATCTCAGGCCTCCTCGGTTACAGGGATCAGCAGGGTTGTCGGGGGTGCTGACCCCGGCGGGGTTGGAACCAGCCCCAGCAGGGTCAGCATGACGGCCATCGCGTCGATCTGGATCACCGACAGGCTGGTGATGCCGCGATGTCCGTCCCTGTCGATGACGCCAAGCGCGCGACTGGCGCAGATGGCGATTTCGTTCAGGGTCGTGGCCATGGCATTGGCGTCCGCAAAGGTCTTTTCAGGCGTCATGTCCGGTCCTCCTTGTGAAACTCGATCTCGCCCCGGCCCAGCAACAGCCAGTCGGCCGAGACATTCAGCAGGGCGCAGATGCGCATGATGGAAAAGCTGCGCGGTTGATGCTGGCGGTTCATCCAGCGGCTGACCTGCGCTACATCGATCTGCGCGGCCCGCGCGAATTCGACCTGGTTTGGATAGCGGTCCACAAGCGCAATCAGCCGGTCATAAAGTCCGTTGATTTCGGCGTGTCCGATGACGCGGCGCTGGCTCATGCGACGTCCCTCCGGTTGCGCGGGCAGGCATTGCAGGCCCGGAACATCTGGACCCGCTGGCTGTTCACACTGACAAAGGTCCGGGACCGGTCGCGCCACATGCGGCACTCGTGGGTGGGCAACTCGCCCAGGGCGGGGCAGGTCACCACGGCATCCTTGAAGACCCCGTTGAACTGGTCTTCAACACCCGCCAGATCGCCGGGATATTTGCGCCCCAGCACCTGGCTGATCAGGGCAGCCGATAGATCCATCCGGGCCGCGACCTTGTTCTGACTGGTCGCCTCGCATTCGCGCGCCAGATCGACAATCCAGTCAGGAAGATCGTCGCCCCATGCGGCGACAGCGCGCGCCATTGGTCCGCTGGGGGTCATAGCATTCCCCCGGCCACATGGACGATCTCGCCAATGTTGGGGTCCACCACGGCCCGGATGCGGCGCAGCACCGGCGCCTGCGGCCCCGTGTTGCGGATCAGGCGATAGATCGCCTCGCGCTTGCCGGGCAAAGCCTTGCGCTCGATCTTCAGATAGCCCGCGCGCGTCAGCACCTGACAATAAGCGGTCGCATACTCCAAAGTTACCGGCACGGTGGGCGTGCTCGACACCCCGACCAGATCGGTGGGCATGAAGCTGCGCAGCTTTTGCATCGATCGCCACAGATTGCCCTGCGGCGTGCCAGTCGGAACCGCACGCTCCGCCGGGCTGATCGGCATGTCGGGGCGCAGGACGCGCATCAGTTTGCGGCCCTTGTCTCCAATCCCGGCCTTGTCGACCCG
>JBGSRQ010000350.1:0-2207 GCA_041737515.1 Rhodobacterales bacterium
GGCGCGCGTTTTGTGGCCGCAGACCGTGATGGGCACAGGACTGGCGCTTTGGCTGGTGGTGATGGCGCCCTGGGCCTTGCCCTTTGCGGCGCCGATGATGCTGGCACTGATCGGGGCCATACCGCTGGCCGTGGTGGCGACCTTGCCATCTGTCAGCCGCTGGTCGCTGAACGCGGGCCTGTTTGACATTCCCGAAGACCGCGCGGCCCTGCGCGCCGATGATCCGGCCGATGGGCCGATCGCGGGCCTTTCCCCTGCCGTGACCCTTGCAAAGGAGTAATCTGATGATCCGTTTATCCGCAGTTTTCAGTGCCGCCGTCGTTTCCCTTGCTGCAACGCAAGCCTTCGCAGCCCCCGCCACCTGGAAGATCGACCCCGACCATACCGTTGTCGTCTTTACCGTGATGCACGCCGGATATGCCCGCGTTCTGGGCCGGTTTTCCGATGTTTCGGGCGAATTCGTCTATGATCCCGAAACCCGCACCCTGGGCAAGGTCAGCGCCACAATCGGCGCGGCAAGCGTGGATACCGCCCTTGCCGAACGGGATACGCATGTGAAATCTGCCGATTTTCTGGATGCCGAAGCGCACCCGCAGATCACCTTTGTCGCAGATGGTGGCACCCCGCTCACCGATACCACCGGCACCGTGACGGGTGATCTGACCCTGCGCGGGGTCACAAAACCGGTGACGCTGGATGTCACGCTCAATCAGGTGGCAGTCTATCCCTGCTGCCACGGCGGCGAAACGGTTGGCATTTCGGCGACCACATCCCTGCTACGCTCCGATTTCGGCAGCACCTATGCGCTGCCCGTGTTCGTTGGCGACGAAGTGCGCATCACGCTTGAATTCGAGGCAATCCGGCAAGAGTGACGCGCACGACCCCGGATGACCCGATTTCTGTTGCCTCAAGCCGCGCAGCCTCTAGATCGAACCCGACAGATGAAAGGAACCCGATGCAAAAGCCATATCCGAACCGCCGTCAGGCGCTGACCTGGGCTGGCGGTGCTCTTGCCGCCGCTGGTCTTGGGGTTGCCCCGCTGCGTGCCAGGGCCCAGACGGCGGTTGGTCTGCAACTGTCATGGCTGCATTCGGTGCAGTTCGCGGGAAGCTATATCGCGCAGGACCGCGGTCTCTGGCGCGATGCCGGGCTTGAGGTGGCCCTGATGCAGGGTGGCCCGAACGCCCCGGTTGAACCTCCGGTCGTATCGGGGGCGGCACTGGTGGGCATTTCGGCGGCGGACTACACCGCCGCTGCGGTGGCCGAGGGTGCTCCGTTCCGCATCATCGCTGTTGCGATGCAGAAAAATCCGTTCGTCATCGCGTCCTTGCCCGCAAATCCGGTGAACACCCCCGCCGATCTGGTGGGCAAGCGCATCGGGATGGCGCTGGCAAACACGCCGGTCCTGGCGGCGCTGTGCAAGCTGAACAACGTCGATGTCGCGGCGATCGAGGTGGTGCCGACGCAATACGCGGCCCAACCCCTGCTTGCGGGCGATGTGGATTGCCTTTTGTGCTGGGAAACCGATCTGCCCGTGGCAATGGCGGTGCAGGGCATTGAAAGCGTGACGATGCTGCTGGCAGATCACGGCTATTCGGTTCACTCCCAGACCTATATTGCAACCAAAGACAGTCTTGCCAACCGGCGCGATCAGGTTCGCGCCCTGATCGCGGGCGAGGTTGCGGGCTGGCAGGCCTACCGCGCCGATACCGATGCGGCGGCTGCGCTGACGCTTGCGCGCTATCCCGATGCGGGGCTGGACCTGCCCACGCAAAAGCTGCAGGCGGCGCGGCAGGTTCCGCTGATGTTTTCCGATCTGACCGATGCGAACGGTTTTGGCTGGTGGACGGATGACGCCGTGCAAGCCAATATCGCTACGCTGGCGCTGCTGGGCCGGACTGTGACGCCCGATCTGTGGGACCGCTCTATCCTTGACGAGATTCATGGCACCTGATCCCGCCTTTGATATCCGGTGCTCGGGTCTTGCGCACCGGTTTGGCACAACGCAAGTGCTGTCCCCGCTGGATGTGACATTTGCCGCCGGTCAGACGACAGCACTTGTTGGCCCGTCGGGCTGTGGCAAATCAACGCTGTTGCGGCTGGTTGCGGGACTGGACACGCCAACCGCAGGCCGCGTGTCGATCGGCGGGGCGCCCCCGGCTGAACAGGCGGCAGCGGGGCGTCTTTCAATGGCGTTTCAGGACCCG
>JBGSRQ010000397.1:0-1868 GCA_041737515.1 Rhodobacterales bacterium
CGATGCTGCCCGCGACATGGTTGCGGCGGCCGCAGAACGCATTGCCGAAGATGCAGAAACCACGCCCGAAAACCTGTTGAAAACCTTGGCCGTTGACCCAGACCAGATGCCGGGGGCCGAGGCGCTGGACGCCGATGTGAACCGCCTGAAGCGTCAGCGCGAGGCATTAGGCGCGGTCAACCTGCGGGCCGAGGAAGACGCGCTTTCGGTGCAGCAAGAACACGACACCCTGCAACGCGAAAAGTCCGATCTGGAAGAGGCGGTCAAGAAACTGCGCACCGGAATCGCGGGTCTGAATCGTGAGGGGCGTGAACGTCTGCTGACCGCGTTCGAACAGGTGAACGCCAGTTTCGGCACCTTGTTCACGCATCTGTTTGGCGGCGGCGAGGCGCGTCTGGTGCTGGTGGAAAGTGATGATCCGTTGGAGGCAGGGCTTGAAATCATGTGCCAGCCTCCGGGCAAGAAACTGGCGACGCTCAGCCTTTTGTCGGGGGGCGAGCAGACGCTTACCGCGCTTGCGCTGATCTTTGCGGTGTTTCTGGCCAACCCCGCCCCGATCTGCGTGCTGGACGAAGTGGACGCGCCCTTGGACGACGCCAACGTGACCCGCTTTTGCGACATGCTGGATGAGATGACGCGCCGCACCGAAACGCGGTTTCTGGTCATCACCCACCACGCGGTCACAATGGCGCGGATGGACCGGCTTTATGGTGTGACCATGGCTGAACAGGGGGTCAGCCAGCTTGTGTCAGTTGATCTGAAACGCGCGGCGGCTCTGGTTGCCTGATCAGGAATAACCCGGCGTTAACCCGAATCGGCGCAGAACAGGGCGTGAACAAGATTGCCCGAGGATCGCCATGCAAACCGCCCTTGCCCTGTCCGCGCTGATTGCCGTCACGCTGTTTGCGCGTGATGAATTGCACCGCAGCAACGCGGGGTCGTGGCAAAGCGCACCTGCGTTCAGCTTTCTGCACTGAAGCGTGTTGCGTTTGATCGGGTTCAGCAGATCAAACGCGATACGCACCCTTCCCAATGGCTTGCATGTCCTGAAATTCCTTCATTTGGGATCATGTTGACAAGAATCCGCTTTGAACAGTGTCAGCGGCGGCTGGTCAGGTCAACTTGCGGATTACATCGCCCAGACGCACTTCGCCGTCCTGCTCGATCGAACAGAGCAGCCCGCGCAGCCGCAGTGGCGGGTGGCCGGGGGCGGTTACCCAGTCTTTCGCATCGGCTCCGTAGCGGGTTTTCCATTTGACACAGGCCTCGTTGAACAGGTCAGACACCCGCAAAACCGCCGTGCCCACCGAAAGCCGCGTGCCCGCTGGTATGTTCGTTTCGGATGTTTCCAGATCGGCGATCATCGTATCACCGGGGTGCGGGCTGCCTGCCCGGTCGCGCCAGACGGCATCCATCACCCGCACGGGCAGGATCGAAACCTGAATGCGCGGGTCGGGGCTTCCGTCTGGCAGTTTGACCCAGGGTGCCGTGGCCCAACGCTCGCCGGGAATACCGCCCGCACGGGTCAGGGTCACGCTTTGGGGAAAGGCGCGCTCGCCGTAGCCGGGGCGCAGGCACAGTTCCAACACCGGGGCGGCATCCCGCGGCGCGTCCAGCACATGCGGCAGGGCCGCCATCAGATCAGCCATCGTTGCCTTCATCAGACCGCCGCCCCCATGATTGCAACGCCCGCCACCAGAAGCAGAAGTCCCGCCCAAGCCCGCCACAGCGCGGCACAGGCCCGATCAATATCGGCTGCACCCACATCATGCCGACCTTCGGGATAGACGAAAGGGAAATCGCGCATCTGGCCACCATAGCTGCGCGGGCCGGACAAAGCGATGTTCAGCACCACCGCCATCGCCGCC
>JBGSRQ010000401.1:0-14689 GCA_041737515.1 Rhodobacterales bacterium
CGGGTCCAGCGCGTCGATGTCAAAGGTCAGATACGTCGGATGGTCGCCGACGATGGCCTTTGCCCTGGCCACGGCAGCTGCAGTGCCGGCCTCGTGGACTTCGCGCGCGTCGATGACGTTCATGCCCAGATAATCGTCGCAATGCGTGCGGATGCCGATCTGCACGGAACGCCCGGGGTCCACGAGTCCCAGCTTTACCGCCTTGTACATCATCGTGCCGTGGTCGATGCGGGACATGTCATCATCGGCCCACAGATCGGAGTGGGCATCGAAATGGATGACCGACAGCGGACCGAATTTCTCGGCATAGGCGCGCAGGATCGGCAGGGTGATGAAGTGATCGCCGCCAAGGGTGATCGACCCTGCCCCTGCGGCAAGGATATGGCGGATGTGGGCGGTCAGCGTTTCGGGGAAATCCGACACCTTGGCATAATCGAAGGCCAGATCGCCGTAGTCGATGACCGAAAGCTCCTCCAGCGGGTTGGTGCCCCAGCCGTGCGGCGGATCGTAGGGTTGCAGCGTGCTTGCCTCGCGGATGGCACGGGGGCCAAAACGGGTTCCCGCGCGGTGCGTCACGGCCTGATCGAAGGGCACGCCGGTGATGGCAAGATCAACACCCGCCAGATCCTTGGTATAGGTGCGGCGCAGAAAGCTGGTTGCCCCGCCAAACGCATTTTCAAAGGCATAGCCGCGCAGACCCTTGCGCGTGAACGCCGTATCAACTTCGGATTTCGCATCTTCCAGTGCCATCAGCCCAGCCTTGCCCCTTCGCGGATCAACTGATCCGTGACGTCCCTGATCGCCTTTTCCAGCGTCTCACCGACAAAGTCCACCTCATCCGGCGTGATGATCAGGGGGGGCGACATGACGTTCAGATGACCAAGCGGGCGCACCATCAGGCCCATGTCTTCGCAGGCGTTGGCGATGCGTTTGCCGACATCCAGCTCATCGGGCAGCAGGCGTCTGGTTTCCTTGTCGGCGACGTTTTCCACGCAGATCATCAGTTTGCGGCCGCGCACCTGCCCGACCAGCGGCAGCGATTCCAGCGCCCGCATCCGGTCTTCGAACAACTGCCCGGTGCGGGTGGCGTTGCCCAGCAGGTCTTCACGATCAATGATCTCGATGTTTTTCAGGGCGGCGGCGCAGGACACCGGATGCCCGGAATAGGTGAAGCCTGATGTGAACCAGCGCGCGCCATCCTGCGCCATCGCCGCCCATATCCGATCCGAAAAGATCAATGCACCCAACGGGATATAGCCCGATGTCAAGCCCTTGGCGCAGGTGATCATGTCAGGCTGGATGCCGAATTCATCCCAGCTTGCGAACCAGTGGCCAAGGCGGCCAAAGGCGGTAACGACCTCATCGGCGACAAACAGGATGTCGTGGCGGCGGCAGATCTCGGCCATGCGGATCAGATAGCCTTGCGGCGGCACGATCACGCCGCCCGAGGCCTGAATAGGTTCGGCAAAGAAGCCGCCCACATTCTCGGGGCCGATCTCGGCCAGCTTCGCCTCGAATTCCGCCACCAGCCAGTTGCAGAACGCGGCCTCGTTCATGCCATCCGGGGCGCGGTAGGGGTTCGGGGCGGTCAGATGGTGGATGCCGTCTTCCTTGTAGCGGAATTCGGCCACCCGGTCGCCCGGGCGCTTGCCGATGGACTGGCTGATGTAGGTAGAGCCGTGATAGCTGTAATCCCTTGCGATCACCTGGGTCTTTTGCGGACGGCCCATGCAGGTCTGATAGAAATGCACCATCCGGTAGGCGGTATCTATCGCCGTGGACCCGCCGGTGGTGAAATGCACGCGGTTCAGATCACCCGGCGCAAGGTCCGCCAGTTTCGCGGCCAACCGTGCCGAGGGGCCGTTCGTCACATCAACAAAGCTGTTGGCAAAGGCAAGCTCCATCGCCTGATCGCCGATTGCCTGCGCCATTTCGCGGCGTCCAAGACCGATGTTGGTGCACCACATGCCGCCGATCGCGTCGAAATATTCGCGCCCGGACGCATCCCACAAACGGCACCCTTCACCGCGCGCCATGACCAGCGCGCCGTCAGATTCGAAGGGGCCAAAGTTGGTCCAGGGATGCAGGGCGTGGGCGCGATCCATCTCCCACAGGTCGTGCGGCGATGGCGAGTTGGCGCGGGCGGGGGCGTTCATGTCAGGCTCCATTTCTATGGGGAGACACTAACATTTTGATCAAATTTTGGAAAGCCACTCCGGCACACCAAAGGCTGTGGCGGGCAAGATATGGTGGGCCAAAGGTTGATTGGCCGCGATGGGTGGCTTTGATGAATGAAAGCGATTCGGCGCTCAGAAAAGGCGCTGTTTCGCTTTGGACAGGCTGAACCCGTGCCCCAGACCATTCACGCAGGTCATGCCGGTCTTTTCAGACGTGCAGGTGATCGTGCCAAGGCTGACCGATTTGCCGTAATCCAGCACCAGCGCATTCGCATCGGCTACACTGTCGCCGACGCAGGCAAGCGCACCTTTGCGGTCGTTCGGGCCCACTTCGAAACTGCTGCCCCAGTCCAGTTCGCAATCCGGGGGCGGTGTCGTGTTGGTGGGTGTCAGCGCGATCATGTCGCAGCGCACCCCGGCATAATCGCCCGACGAAAGACCGCAGAAGATATTGCCCGAGGGCGAGCGGATCGCAAGATAATCGTCAGCCATTGCAGGGCTGGCGAGGAGGGCCAAGGCAAGACTCAATCGCATCGCAAACCTTTCAGACAAGGGGCTGTGCCCGTTCGACCAGCAGGGCAAAGAAGCTGGCTCCGATCGGTGCCGCCTCATCGTTGAAGTTGAAGGCGGGGTGGTGCAGGCCGGCACCCGGCCCGGTGCCCATGAACAGATAGGCGCCGGGGCGGGCTTCGAGCATATAGGAGAAATCCTCGGACCCCATTTCGCGGTTGGCATTGGCATCGACCGCCGCCTCACCCGACACCTCACGGGCCACCTCGGCGGCAAAGGCCGCATTTTCGGCGTGGTTGACGGTGGCGGGATACCCCCAGTCGTAATCGACCTTTGCCGTCACGTTGAAGGCCAATGCATGCCCCTCGACAATCTCGTGCACCCGGCGTTTGAGCAGCTCGCGGACCTCGGGGTTGAAACAGCGGATCGTGGCACAGAACATTGCCGTCTCGGGGATGATGTTGCTGGCCGTCCCTGCGTGAATCTGCGTGACCGAAATCACCACCTCGTCCAACGCATAGGTGTTGCGCGGGATGATCGTCTGCACCGCCTGCACCATGGCCACCACGGCGACCACCGGATCAATGCATTCATGCGGGGTTGCCCCGTGCCCGCCGTGCCCGGTAACATGCACATAGGCGGTATCGACCGACGCCATCAGCGGCCCCGGCGTGGTGTGGAAATGGCCGAACGGCATGCCCGGCGCGTTGTGGATGCCGTAGACCTGCGCGATGTCGAAGCGGTCCATCACGCCCGCCTCGACCATTGCCTGACCGCCGGCGCCTTCCTCCTCGGCGGGTTGAAAGATAAGCGCCACGCGGCCGGCAAAGCGCCGCGTCTCGGCCAGATATTTCGCGGCCCCCAGCAGCATCGTCACATGACCGTCATGGCCGCAGGCGTGCATCTTTCCGGGAATGGTCGAGGCATAATCGACCCCGGTCGTCTCAACAATCGGCAGCGCGTCCATATCGGCGCGCAAACCGATTGTCGGCCCCGCCCCCTGCCCGTTGATGATGGCGACGATGCCTGTGGTGGCGATGCCTTCGTGAATTTCATCCACCCCCATCTCGCGCAGTCGTTCGGCGATGAAGGCCGCCGTCTCATGGCACTGAAACTCCAGTTCCGGATGCGCGTGCAGGTGGCGACGCCAGCCCTGCATTTCAGGGGCGAAATCGGCGATGCGGTTGAGGACGGGCATTGTAGACCTTTGGCTGCGGCGGTTAGGTATAGCCAAACCTGAAAAGAAGGTCCGCCGCAATGCCATATCCCCTGCCCCGCGCCGACAGCGATGCGCTGATCGCCGATCCCGACGGCGGATTGCCGCGCCTGCTGGAAATCGTGGCGCGCCTGCGCGATCCGAACTCTGGCTGCCCGTGGGATATCGTGCAGACCTTTGCCACCATCGCGCCCTACACGATCGAGGAGGCGCACGAGGTTGCCGATACGATCGAACGGCAGGCCTGGGACGAGTTGCACGGAGAGTTGGGCGATCTTTTGCTGCAGACGGTCTATCACGCCCGGATCGGCGAGGAGGCCGGGCATTTCACCTTTGCGACCGTCACAAAAGCCGTCGCCGACAAGATGGTTGCCCGTCACCCGCATGTGTTCGGCGAACAATCGCGCGACAAATCACCCGATCAGCAAACCGCCGACTGGGAGGCGATCAAGGCCGCCGAGCGCGGCCCTGCCCGCACGCTGGACGGTGTTGCCCTGGGGCTGCCCGCTCTGACCCGCGCGCTGAAATTGCAAAAACGCGCGGCGCGGGTCGGGTTCGACTGGCCCTCGACCGACGAGGTTCTGGCCAAGATCATCGAGGAGGCGCAGGAACTGACCGAGGCGCGCGAGACGCTGACCAAAGCCGAGATCACCGAAGAGTTCGGCGATCTCCTGTTTGTCATCACCAACCTCGGCCGCCATCTGAAAATCGACCCCGAGGCCGCCCTGCGCGCCGCCAACGCCAAGTTCACCCGCCGTTTTGGCCGGGTCGAGGATTGGCTGGCCGAGGCTGGCAAAACTCCGGCGCAAAGCGATCTGGCGGAAATGGACGCACTTTGGAACCGCGCCAAGCACGAGGAACGGGAATAGAGCCGCACATGTAACCTGATAACTTTAGTCAAGTATTGACGGCGACCGCCCGGTGCGCTTTAAGTGCTGCATATTCCGACTAAAGAGGTCAACAATGCTCCGCACCACAGCCCTGTCACTCCTGATGTTGTCATCCGCCTTGCCCGCACTGGCGGAAGAGGTGAACATCTATTCCCACCGCCAGCCCGAACTGATCCAACCGCTGCTGGATGCCTTCACCAAGGATACCGGAATCGACGTGAACATTGCCTTTGTCGACAAGGGCATGGCCGAACGCCTGCAGGCCGAAGGCGACCGCTCGCCCGCCGATCTGGTGCTGACGGTTGATATTGCGCGATTGACACAGGTGGTCGATGCCGGTGTGACGCAAGCAGTGGATTCCGCGGTGCTGCAGGCCAATATCCCCGCCGCATACCGTGACCCGGAAAACCACTGGTTCGGCCTGACCACCCGCGCGCGCATCGTCTATGCCAGCAAGGAGCGGGTGAAGGACGGCGAGGTTACAACCTATGAGGACCTCGCCTTGCCAGAATGGAAGGGACGGATCTGCACCCGGTCCGGCACCAATGACTATAACATAGCCCTGCTGGGGGCCGTGATCGCGCACCACGGGGCCGATTATGCAAAAACCTGGGCCGAGGGCCTGAAGTCCAATCTGGCCCGCAAACCGGTGGGCGGCGACCGCGATCAGGTCAAGGCGATTGCGGCAGGCGAATGCGATATCGCCATCGGCAACACCTATTACATCGGCCAGATGCTGAACACTCCCGAAGAAAAGGCCGATGCAGAAACGGTACGCGTTCTGTTTCCGGTGTTTGAAGGTGGCGGGTCGCACATGAATGTCTCGGGCGTGGCAATGACCAAGGCCGCACCCAACCGCGCGGCCGCACTGAAGCTGATGGAGTTTCTGGCCGGCGACGAGGCGCAGCAGATCTATGCCGAAACGAACTACGAATTCCCGGTGAAAGCCGGCGTGGCGGCATCTGCGCTGGTTGCAAGCTGGGGCCCGTTCACCCCCGATCCGATCAGCCTGACAGATGTGGCCCGCGAACGCCCCGCCGCACTGAAAATCATGGAAGAAGTCGATTTCGACGGCTGACCCCGGCAGGTCAGTCAACGCGAAAGGGGTCGTGAAAGCGGCCCCTTTTCGCATTTACAACCCCCGCGCCATCGGCTTTCCTGCGCCCATCAACAGGAGACCCGCATGACCCGCCGCAAGATCATCATCGACACCGATCCGGGGCAGGACGACGCCGTGGCGATCCTGCTGGCGCTTGGCAGTCCGGACGCGCTGGAGGTTCTGGGCATCACCGCCGTTGCCGGCAATGTGCCCCTGCCCCTGACCCAGAAAAACGCGCGCATCGTCTGCGAACTGGCCGGACGCCCCGATGTGCCGGTGTTTGCCGGATGCGACGCACCGCTCCGGCGCAAGCTTGTCACGGCGGAACATGTGCATGGCAAGACCGGGCTTGACGGGCCACGCATGGCCGATCCGGTGATGCCCCTGCAAGACCGACACGCGGTGGATTTCATCATTGACATGCTGCGGTCCGAGCCTTCGGGCACGGTGACGCTGTGCCCGCTGGGGCCGCTGACGAATATCGCGACAGCCCTGCAGCGCGCCCCCGACATTGCCGGGCGGGTGCAAGAGATCGTGCTGATGGGCGGCGCCTATTTCGAAGTTGGAAACATCACGCCCACGGCCGAGTTCAACATCTATGTCGACCCGGAAGCGGCTGATATTGTTTTCAGATCCGGGATACCGCTTGTCGTGATGCCACTTGATGTCACGCACAAGGCGCTGACCAATCGCGCGCGGGTTCAGGCGTTCCGCGACATGGGAACGGAACCGGGCCGCATGGTGGCGGAATGGACCGATTTCTTTGAGCGTTTCGACAAGGAGAAATACGGCAGCGAAGGCGCCCCACTGCATGACCCCTGCGTGATCGCCTATCTGCTGCGGCCGGACCTGTTCACCGGTCGGCACATCAATGTGATGGTGGAAACCGCGTCAGACCTGACGCTGGGCATGACGGTGGCCGACTGGTGGCGCGTGACCAACCGCCCCGCCAATACGATGTTCATGGGTGGCATCGACGCGGACGGCTTTTTTGCCCTTCTGACCGAGCGGATCGCGCGGCTTTGACCGCACAATTTTTTCGAAGAAATTTGCAAAAGTTTTCGAAAATTTCTGGCCTATCCCAACGCGTAGCCCGCACCCCGAACCGTGCGCAGCGGGCTTTCACCACCGTGCTGGCACAGTGCCTTGCGCAGCCGCCCGATATGCACATCGACAGTGCGGGTTTCAACATAGATGTCGCGGCCCCAGACCCGGTCCAGCAATTGCTCACGGCTCCAGACCCGGCCGGGCTTTTCCATGAATGTGGCCAGCAGGCGAAACTCGGTCGGGCCCAGCTTCAGCACCTTGTCGCCGCGATAGACGCGGTGGGTTTCACCGTCCAGACGGATGCCGTCAAATTCCAGCACCACGCCCACAGTTGACGGGCGGGCGCGGCGCAGGTTCGCGCGCACCCGCGCCATCAGTTCCACGACCGAATAGGGTTTGATCACATAGTCATCTGCCCCGGTCTCAAGGCCCCGCACACGATCTACCTCTTCCGACCGGGCCGACAGCATGATGATCGGCACACGGCGGGTTTCGGGGCGCGTCTTGAGTTGGCGGCAGACCTCCAGCCCCGAGACGTTGGGCATCATCCAATCCAGCACGATCAAGTCGGGCAGACCTTCCTCGACCAGCATCAGCGCCTCTTCGCCGTCGCGCGCCAGCATGACGCGATAGCCTTCCGACGAAAGATTGTAGGACAAGATCTCACGCTGCGCCGGTTCGTCTTCGACCAGCAGAACCAGAGGTTTTTCGGCAAGCGCCATCTGCATCGTCCTAACCTGTCATGGTCGAGGTTGTGTCGCCCTTTGGCCGGTCGTCTTCCGGAACGGCACCGGTTACCAGATAGACGACCTGCTCGGCGATGCTGGTGGCATGATCGCCCATCCGCTCGATGTTCTTGGCGATGAAATGCAGATGCATTGCGGGCGTGATGTTGCGCGGATCTTCCATCATATGCGTCAGGAATTCGCGAAACAGCGCGTTGTACATCTGGTCCACTTCGTTGTCGCCCTGACGCACTTTGGTGGCCAAAGCGGCATCGCGGTGGATATAGGCGTCAAGCGCCTCTTTCAGCTGCAACTGCACCAGTCGCGCCATCCGGCGGATTGCCCCGGTCGATCCGCCGATGGGCGACATGTTCGAAAGCACGGTGGAGCGTTTGGCCAGGTTCTTGGCGTAATCGCCGCAACGCTCAAGACTGGCCGCGATCTTGATCACGCTCAAAACGGTGCGCAGATCGGAGGCAGTGGGCGCACGCAGTGCAATCAGTCGTGCGGATTCGGTATTGATCTGATCTTCCAGCGCGTCGATTGCGCGGTCGTTCGTCCGCACGGTTTCGGCCAGTTCCTCATCGCGGGTTTCCAGCGCACGGGCGGCATCCAGAATGGCGGCCTCGACAAGGCCGCCCATCTTCATGATCATGGCCTGAACGGCCTCCAGATCCCGGTCAAAGGCCGAGGCGATGTGACGATCGGTGTTCATGATGGTCCCCTTAGCCGATCCGGCCTGTGATGTACGATTCGGTGCGCGGGTCATTCGGGTTGGTGAAAATCTGCCCCGTTTCGCCATATTCCACCAGATTGCCCAGATGGAAGAACGCGGTTTTCTGGCTGACCCGTGCGGCCTGTTGCATCGAGTGGGTGACGATCACCACCGAAAACTGGCTCCGCAACTCGTCAATCAGTTCCTCGACCTGGGCGGTTGCAATCGGGTCCAGCGCGGAACAAGGCTCGTCCATCAAAAGAACCTCGGGCGAGGTGGCGATGGCGCGCGCGATGCACAACCGCTGCTGCTGGCCGCCGGAAAGGCCGGTGCCGGGCGCCTGCAGGCGATCTTTGACCTCGTTCCAGATTGCGGCCTTGCGCAGCGATTTCTCCACAATCTCATCAAGCTCGGCCTTGTTGCGGGTCTGGCCGTGGATTTTGGGGCCGTAAGCCACATTGTCGTAGATCGACTTCGGGAACGGGTTGGGTTTCTGGAACACCATGCCGACCTTGGCACGCAGTTGCACCGGATCTACGCGTTTGTCGTGAATGTCCTGCCCGTCCAGCAAGATATCGCCCAATACCCGGCAAATCGGAATGGTGTCGTTCATCCGATTCAGGCACCGCAGAAACGTCGACTTGCCGCAACCCGACGGTCCGATGAAGGCGGTTACCGTCTTGTCCAGAATCTCGACATTCACATCTTTCAGGGCGTGGTTTTCGCCGTAATAGACCTGCACGTTGCGCGCCGAAATCTTGGACTGATTGGTATCCACCGTCCGCTCCACTATTCGCATATCATTCATGGTGTTCATCCTGTTACCAGCGGCGTTCAAAGCGACGGCGCAGAAATATTGCAATCGCGTTCATGATCACGAGAAAGACCAGAAGAACGATGATTGCCCCCGACGCGCGTTCGACAAAAGCCGGATCCGCGCGCTGGGTGAAGTTGTAGACCTGCACTGGCAAAGCCGATGCGGGTTCAAAAAAGCCGGCGGGCGGCGCGTCCGGAAATTCGCGCACAAAAGCGACCATGCCGATAAGCAGAAGCGGTGCGGTTTCGCCGAGGGCTTGCGCCAGACCGATGATTGTGCCGGTCAGGATGCCGGGCATCGCAAGCGGCAGGACGTGGTGAAAGATCGACTGCATCTTTGATGCGCCCACGCCAAGTGCTGCATCGCGGATGCTGGGCGGCACCGCTTTCAGGCTGGCACGGGTCGAGATGATGATCGTTGGCAGTGTCATCAGCGTCAGCACCAACCCGCCCACGATCGGGGCCGATTGCGGCAAACCCGACATGTTGATGAAAATCGCAAGGCCAAGGATACCGAAAACGATGGATGGCACCGCCGCAAGGTTCGAGATATTGACCTCGATCAGATCGGTCCAGCGGTTCTGCGGCGCAAATTCCTCCAGATAGATCGACGCGGCTACACCGATGGGCAGTGCCAGCGCCAGCACGATCAGCATCATGTAGGCGGATCCCAGGATCGCCACGCCAAGCCCCGCCGCCTCGGGGCGAAGTTCTGACGCGTCGGGGCCGAAGATGAAGCCCCAGTTGAACGCGACCGTCAGCAAGCCCTTGTCGCGCATCTGCTGCGCCAGAAGCAGTTGTTCAGGTGAAACGTTGTTGTCAAGCCGGGCGCTTTCCATTGAAACGCGGCCCTTGAAGAACCCGTCAACCCGGCCGTTCGCATAGGCATAGAAGGGAACAGTCGTGCCCACAAGTGACGGGTCGGCCAGCACCTGATTGCGCAGAGTGGCGGGGGCTTCCTGCGAAATCAGACCTTTCAGGTCTTTGGCGTCCATGCCTTCGGTATCAATACCGGCTGCGGCCAGTTCGTCGACCAGAGCCTTCTGAATGGCCGTGCTGTAGCCCACGGTCGTGACCTTTTTCATCGCCTCGACATCGCCGGTGCCAGAGGGATCAAACTTTGCCGCATCAAGCGGCACGTCCAGAACGACAAAAGTCTGACGGAATGCGCCAAGGCCGTTGGACAGAACCGAGGTCAGAAGAACCACCAGTGCCAGCACACCAATGCCGACGGCGATCATGCCGTAAAAGCGAAACCTGGCCTCGGACGCATTGCGGCGTCGGGTGCGGGCGTCGGGCGCGTAAAGCGAAGCCGCGTTGTGCGAAAGGTCGGTCATTCGTATTGCTCCCGGTATTTACGCACGATGTACAGCGCCACCACGTTAAGCCCCAGTGTGATGACGAAAAGCGAAAGCCCAAGTGCAAAGGCAACAAGGGTTTCGGGGCTGGCAAATTCGGTATCGCCCGTCAATTGGCTGACGATCTTGACGGTAACGGTGGTCATCGCCTCGAACGGGTTCAGCGACATTTTGGCCGCAGCCCCTGCCCCAAGGACCACGATCATGGTTTCGCCGATGGCACGGCTGGCGGCCAGCAGGATCGCGCCGACGATACCGGGCAAAGCGGCGGGCAGGATCACCTGCTTGACGGTTTCCGATTGCGTGGCGCCCAGCCCGAAGGACCCGTCGCGCAGGCTTTGCGGCACCGCGTTGATGATATCATCCGACAGCGACGAAACGAAGGGGATCAGCATGATCCCCATCACGAGCCCCGCCGTCATCACGGACGACGAGCTGCTGCCCAACCCAAGTGGCGAGGCGAAATAGTCGCGCAGGATCGGCCCCACGGTGATCAGCGCGAACAGCCCGTAGACGATGGTCGGAATTCCCGCCAGAATCTCGATGGCCGGTTTGGCAAAGGTGCGGACCGATTTGCTGGCATATTCGGCCAGATAGATCGCGGCCATCAGGCCAATCGGAACCGCCACCACAAGGGCGATGAAAGACACATAAAGCGTGCCCCACAACAGCGGCAGAATACCCAGATCCGACCCGCCGCCGAACTTCGGGTTCCAAGAGGCCGAAAAGAAGAAATCCTTGCCTGGATAAAGGTTGAAGAAATGCCACGTCTCGAACACCAGCGAAAAGACGATCCCGAACGTGGTCAGAACCGCAATCAGCGATGACCCGATCAAAAGTGCCTTCACGAACTGTTCGGATATGTTGCGCGCCCGAAGCTCGGGGGTGATGCGCATCCACGCGAAGCCAAATCCGATCAGCGCCGCCAGAAGCACCGCCCCCACCATCAGCAAGTTCGCGCGGTCCGACATGTGGCGGTATTCCTTGGCCGCCTCGAACACATTGGGACTGACGTTCGCGCCGATCGCAACGCCGACCGAACCAAGCCTGCCCCGAACATCGGTCAGGTCAGCGCGCATCGCCGTCAGATCAGCCTCGGTCATGCCGCCGTTTTCCATCAGCGCATCAAGGCCACCGGAAATGCGGCGCACATCGGCCATGACCAGATCGCGTGACGATCCGTCAGACACATCTGCCGCGTCGATCATCGAGAATATGCGTCCCTCCACCACGGCGGGCTGCACAAACAGCCAGACGGCAAGCACCAGGAGTGCCGGCACGGCGGTGAACAGGAAAACGGATTGGCCGTAATAGCCGGGCAGCGAATGCAGTTTGCGCATATCGCCCTGCACCGAGGCCATGGCCCGCTGTCGGCCCAGAAGGAATCCGACAATCGCAACAGCCACAACGATCAGGAAAAGAATGCCGACGCTCATGTCATACCTAGGTCAAAAGAGGGGCCACGTCGAAACGGAAGGGCGGGGCGACGCGTGATCCGCGCCGCCCCTGTTACGTCTCAGTTCAGCGGACCCATCGGGGTCTCGGCTGCAACCGCCGCCTGGGTTGCTGCAAGCTCGGGGTCAGACACCAGACCGTAAGCCGCCAGCGGGCCGTCGGGGCCAGCCATATCGTCGGAAACGAAGAACTCGATGTACTCTTTCAGGCCGGGGATCACGCCGATATGCGCTTTCTTGACGTAGAAATACAGCGGACGCGACACCGGATATTCGCCCGAAGCGATTGACTCGGTCGAAGGAACGATACCCGATATCGTTGCCACTTTCAGCTTGTCGGCGTTGTTCTGATAGAACGACAGACCGAACACGCCCACGGCGTTCTTGTTGGCGTCGATGCGCGACAGGGTCTCGGTGTAGTCGCCGTCGATGTCGACCGACACGCCGTCGGTGCGCAGCTCGAAACAGGCTTTCTCGGCATTGCCGGCCTTTTCCTTGTCGTCCTTGCCTTCGGCTTTGGCCAGATACAGGTCATAGGCGCCCGCATCCTTGCAACCAGCGGCAATAACCTTGGTGTCGAACACTTCGCGTGTGCCGTGCTTGGTTCCCGGAACGAACATCAGGATGTCCTGTGCGGGCAGTGCCGCGTTCACGTCGGCCCAGGTCTTGTTTGTGTTGGCAACCAAAGCGCCGTCCTTGGCAACCATGGCACCAATGGCAAGAAAGATGTCAGACGGGGTATAGGCGAAATCCGGGCCGGCGATGTCGGACGCAAAAACGATCCCGTCATAGCCGATGCGGACTTCCATGATCTCGGCAACGCCGTTGGTGGCGCAGAGGTCGATGTCCGACTGGCTGATACGCGACGACGAGTTGGCGATATCAACGGTGTTTTCGCCGACACCTTCGCACATTTTCTTGCGGCCGGCACCCGAGCCGCCCGATTCGACCACGGGGGTCGGGAAATCGAAGTTCTCGCCGAAGGCTTCTGCCACGATGGTGGCATAGGGAAGCACGGTCGAAGAACCGGCAATTTGAATGTTGTCGCGCGCATAGGCGCCCGAAGCGGACGCAGCGGCGACCGCAATGGCCGAAACGGTCAGTTTCATGAAGGACATGGAGTTTCTCCTGGTATCTGTCACATGTGACCGCCCGGTCGGCGATCCCATGCCCCGTCTAGGCCTCTGTTACATCAGTTTTGCGACGGTTTTGTAACAGTTGCATGAAGGCTCCCGACAGGCTGTGGAGAAGTCTAGGTGCCTGGCAGAACCACCGAGAACCGGCTGCCCTGCCCGGGTGACGACTCGATCTTGAGCCTGCCACGGTGCCGGTTGACGATGTGTTTGACGATGGCCAATCCCAGCCCGGTGCCGCCCTTTTCGCGCGAACGGTGATTGTCCACGCGGTAAAACCGTTCTGTCAGACGCGGGATATGCACGGGATCAATGCCCTCTCCCCGGTCAATGACCGTCACCCGGATCGACGGCCCGCGCATGAAGGCATCATTGGCGTCGTGGTCCAGCGCAATGGTCACAACCTTGCCCGCGCCACCGTATTTCACCGCGTTCTCGATCAGGTTGTCAAAGACCTGCATCAACTGATCCGGGTCGGCCTGAACATACAGCGGGTCGGTCCCGCCCGTCACCTCCAGCCGCACGCCGGCATCATCTGCCATGGGGCGAAGTGCCGCAATGGCCATGCCGACCAGCGATGTCACATCCACCTGTTCGGTCGGACGACGGCGTTCCTCGGATTCGACCCGGCTCAGCGAGAGCAGGTCCTGCACAAGGCGGTTCATCCGGTTCGCCTCGCGGTCCATGATGGTCAAGAACCTGTCACGCGCGGCAGGATCATCGCGCGCCGCCCCGCGCAGGGTTTCGATGAACCCGATCAACGCGGTCAGCGGCGTGCGCAATTCGTGGCTGACATTGGCCACGAAATCACGGCGGATCTGGCTGATCTGTTCCTGTTCGGTCATGTCTTCAAACGCGCAGACCGCGCCAGGACCGGCAGGAAGCACGATCGGTGTCACCGTGACCCGGTGCAGGGTTTCATGGCTGCCGCCGAACGGCACCTGCGCCACCACGCCGGGTTTTGCGTCATTCAGCGCAGCCTCGATCGCAGCCACCAGACCTGCCTGCCGCATCGCAAACGCATGATGCCGGCCAACCATGTCGGGGCCCATCAGCATGACCGCATGAGGATTGGCCTGCGCTATGCGCGCATCAGCACCAATCAGCACCATGGGTATGGGGGCTGCCTCCAGCACCGTCCCGATCCGGGTCTCTACCATGATACCTTCAACGATCCCCAACGCCCTGTCCTTTGCTGTTTAATGCGCTTTTGCAAACAGGTGCAACAAGAGGTCTTGCACCCGGCTTCAAACCACTCTACCCGAGCGTGTGTAACGGGAGTGTGTGCGGTCACGAAAAAATGTGACAGTTTACCGGAATTCCGCAGAAAAGCCGCAATGCCCCCAACAATCCGACGATATGAGACGTGGCTCAACAGGTGGGGGCGCAGGTGTTCGACACATCCTTGGTCCCTGATGGGACCGATACGGTCATCGTGGTCGGGTCACGGGTTCTTGCGGCGTATCTGCGCGCGGCTGACCTTTCGGTAAGGGTTCTGGAACCCCTGCCCGGCCAATTGGCTGATGCCATTGCACAGGCGTCGGGCCGC
>JBGSRQ010000458.1:0-7445 GCA_041737515.1 Rhodobacterales bacterium
TGTCGCATGACGCGCTGGCCCCTGCAGCCCTGGCCAGGGATATGCCTGACAGTATGTCCGACCGCGCCGCGCGGCGGCTGTGTGACCGGTTGCTGGAACTGGGCGTGCTGCGCGAACTGACCGGGCGCGACACGTTCCGGCTTTACGGGGTCTGACCATGGCAGGGCACAACGAGCCGCGACTGGACCGCGAACTGGCTGACCTGCCAGCCGATCTGCGCTGGCGCGAATGGATGCGCCGGATCGAGGCAGTGCTATTTGCCAGCGCGACGCCCGTTGGCCGGGATGATCTGGCGCGGGTTGTCGGGCAGGGGGCATCGGTCGATCTGTTGATCGACGATCTGGCGGCCGACCTGAAAGACCGCCCCTACGAATTGGCGCGGATCGGTGCCGCTTGGTGGCTGCGCACCAAGCCTGCCTATGCCCCGGCCATCCGCATCGCAGCGGATGCGGGAGGGCAGGCGCTGACCCTGTCGGATTTCGATCTGGCGGTGCTGGCGGCCATAGCGTTCCACCAGCCGATCAGCCGCGACGGGTTGCGCGAGATTTTCGGCAAGGACATCAGTCGCGATCTGATCGGTCGGCTGGCGGAACGCGACCTCATCGAAACCGGCCCGCGGGAGCCAAGGCAAGGCGCACCCTATACCTTTGTCACCACTCAGGCTTTTCTGGCCGCCTTCGGCATGGAAAGTCTGCGCGACCTGCCCGACCCCGAGCAACTCGATGACGCCGGGCTGTCGAACCCATCGTCAGCCCCTTTCCCTCAGGCAGAAATCAATCATCCCCTGTCAAGCCCGAGTGTCCCGTTGCGCGGATAGGTCCGGGCCATCACAGCGGGTGTTCCCTTTGGCGGGCCAGAGCAGATCTATCTTGGCAGAAGCCCGGTGATTTTTCCCAGTCCAAGAATCAAGCGGGTGCCAAATCCGTCGGACGCCGTTTCCGGATCGGTAAGTTCGTTTTCGACCAGCACACTTTCATCCTTTGAAAGGTTGCGGGTGGAAAGTGGGACAAGGCTTCGACCCCGATCGGATATCAGAGTGTCGAGCGCATTTGTCAGCTTTCCGGATGCGTGCGCCAGCGCCTGCCGGAACTGATCACGCGAAACATCAAGATGTTCGCAGATCAGATCATCACGAATGTCCGTGATCGCACGGCGTGCGGCGGTTTCGTCTTTGGCATTTACGGCGTCCACAACAAGGTCACATTCCGTGTCGAACCCCATCGAGCGGTTGTTGAGGTTGGACGATCCGACGCGCAGGAACCGGTTGTCCGCGATCGTGACCTTTGCATGAATGTAAATCGGGTTCCGGCCTGTCGTGACGGGATAACAGATTCGGAAACGATCATGTCTGTCAGCCGACCGGATCAGGTTGATCAGCTTTGCGCGCGCGCTGTCCATTGCCTTGGCTTCCAGCCAGCCGTCTGCGGTTTCAGGCATGACGATCACGACTTCGGGCCCCTCGGGGTCGCGCAACCGTTCTGCAAGCGCTTCGGCAATGCGGCGAGAGGCGAAATACTGCGTCTCGAAATAGAGTGTCTGCCGGGCTTCGGCGATCAAGGTCAGGTAAAGACTTTCAATCTCGCGGACTTCCGGATTGTCGTTCCAATCCGGAAAAGTCCGTGAAATCGCAACGTCCACATCGGTCAGACCCGGTTCAAGATGCGCCGGCCAAAGGTCTGAAGTATGATCCGCAGGTGGCAGCTTTTCCTTGGTCGCACGCTCCCACCGGTCGCGGACAAGCTCGCCGATTGCCAACGCAACGGGGCCGTCAACCGCTGTGGTCACGTCGTGCCAAGGCGGTGCTATGCCACCGCCCGGCAGCGTGCGGCGCGGATCGTCGTCCAGATGTTCGCGCGTATCCCACCGACCGGCCGTCATGTCGATTCCACCGCAAAAGGCAACGCTGTCGTCGATCAGGATGATCTTGGCGTGATGTGTGGAACCGGGCGGATGAGCGGCGTCCAGTCGCAGGGTCAGCCGGTCATCGGTGAGCCAGTTCTTCACGATCAACGGCAGGCTACCCCGGAAGGCCGATGCAACGGCGGCAAGATCCCACCGGAGCAGGCGAATTTCCAGAGTGTCGTTGCGTGCAACAAGCCATGACAGAAAATCGCCCAGCTTGTTTGGCCCGTCGATCGTGCCATCGTCGGGCTCGAATCCGATCCTTGTGTCAAAATCCCATCCTACAAGGAAAATCGTCTTGCGTGCCTTCAGCATGACCTCTTTTGCGGCCTTGAAATAATCGGCCGCATCGACGATCACCCGCAACCTGTCAGCACGCGCGATCTGCCAGCAGTTTTCAGAGGGCTTCAAAGCAGATGTGCTGGTCTGGCTGGTTTGCGCCATTCAGGGATCCTGACCGATCATTCAGCCAGCAACATCGCACATCCCGACCAAGGACCAAAAGGGCTTTATGCGCCGCGCGGCAATCGGTGCGCGTCGTGGTTCAGGACTGTGGTTTCGTCACCTGCAAGGCACCTTCGGCGTTGCACACCTGATGGAAACCGGCGCAGAGGCCGGGTTGCGCGGGCGGATGGTTAAATTTTTTCCGCAATGGGCCACTCAGGCTGCCTTGTCGCCCCTCTTTGCCCCGCCGCGCCGCAAGAGTTTCAAAGCGGGCAGGAAAATCAGGATCAGTGCGACCACCGTGATCGGCCCGGCTATCGGCCGCGTGAAGAAGATGGACATATCGCCAGACGATAGCAGCAAGGACTGGCGCAGCGTCGGCTCGGCAATGGGGCCCAGAACGATGGCCAGAACCGCTGGTGCCAAGGGATAGTCGAACCGGCGCAGCACAAACGCCCCGATCCCGAAGATCAGGATAAGCCAGATATCGAACATGTCGTTCATCGCAGCATAGCCACCGACGATGGACAGCACGAAAATCATCGGCGCCAGAATGCTGAACGGCATCCGCAGCATCCATATGAAGACCGGGATGAAGGCAAGATTGATCAGCACCGCTGCCAGGTTCGAGATGTAGAATGACCCGATCAACCCCCACACAAAGTCGGGTTCGTCAAGAAACAGGCGGGGGCCGGGCGTCAGCCCCCACATCACCATGCCACCCAGCAGGATCGCTGTGGTGGGCGACCCGGGGATCCCCAGCGTCAGCATCGGCAACATCGACCCGGTCGATGCGGAATTGTTCGCCGATTCCGGTGCCGTGATGCCGTCAATCTTGCCGCGACCGAATTCCTTGGGGTTGCGCGACGTCATCTTGGCCACGCCGTAGGACATCAGCGAAGCGGGTGTTGCACCGGCTGCCGGCAGGATGCCGACAAAGAACCCAAGAAATGATCCAATGGTTGCCCCCTTCCAGCCTTCGCGCGTTGCCTCGGCTGCGTCGGACGCCATGCCCCGCATCGTCATCTTGGGGTTGGAGCTTTCGACCTCGCCGCGCGACTCTTCGATCGTCCACAGCATCTCACCTATTCCGTAAACGCCGATGGCAAGCACAAGGAACCCGATGCCCTGAATGAACCCGTTGATGTCGAACATCACCAGTCGCGGCGCGCCGGAAATCTGGTCGAACCCGACCGCGCCCAGGACCAGCCCCAGACAGATCGAAAAGATCGTCTTGGGAATATCATCGCCGCCAAGACCCACGAAGGTCGCAAAGGCAAGCAGCATCAGAGCAAAAATCTCGGGCGGGCCGAACGACAGCGCAACACTGGCCAGCACCGGTGCGAACAGCGTGAACATGACGTTCGCCACGCTGCCGCCGACGAAAGAGGCCAGCGCCGCCGTGACCAGCGCCAGACTGGCCCGGCCCTGCCTGGCCAGTGGCCTGCCGTCAAATGTCGTGGCAACAGCCGTCGAGGCGCCGGGGATACCAAGCGTGATCGACGAAATCGCCCCGCCATACATCGCCCCGTAATAGATTGCCGCCAGAAAGATGATTGCCCCGCTGGGCGGCACCAGAAAGGTGATCGGTAGCAGGATCGCGACCCCGTTTACCGACCCTAGCCCCGGCATCGCCCCGATGAACAGCCCGACGGTGACACCGACAAAGATCAAAAGCAGGTTAAGGGGCTGCATCGCAAGCAGCATACCGCTGCCAAGAAGAGAGAGGATTTCCATCGCAGGTACCGCCTAGTATATGATTTCGTAAAGAAAATCGAAAACCGGGTCTGTAAAGGGCAGCCCGGTCGGCATGGTGATCTGCATCGCCCCCTCGAAAAAGAAGAAGAACAGGATCGGCGTCGCCAGCGACACACCAAGGCTTAGCGCCCAGGAATGCCGCCCCAGAAACCGCAGGTAATAGAGCAGGAATACCGCAATCGCACCGTACATCGAGATGACCGCGATCAGTCCGACGAACCCGATCAGGCCGCCTCCGACGAGCCCCAGCATCCGCCAGCCATGCCCGTCCAGAAACGGCGCATCGGACTGCGACAAAGGACTGGTGCCGCGCCACCAGTTGAATGCAACGCAAACGCACGACAACAGCATGATCGCTGACAACCAAAAGGGCCAGGCACCCCCCCCCGGCCCCTTTTCACTGATATAGCCAATCGGCAGTTCGGCGCTTTTCCACATCAGATAGACTGAAAAGAGCGCCAAAACGCCCGCAGTCGCAATTTCGCCATAGCGCATGGAGTCTCCTGCCGTTCGGGTTCGGATCAAGCTGCGTCAGCTTTCCATCGCGTCCAGAAGCGTGCGATGGGTGTCGATCTCTTTTGCCCAATAGGCGCGGGTTTCCTCTGCCGTCATCCAAAGCGGCGACAGGCTTTCCGAGGCAAGGTAGCCCTGCCAATCCTCGCCTTCGTAGATCGTGGTGAACATCGCGCGGTAGAATGCGGCGGCCTCTTCAGACATGCCGGGCGCACCGACCACGGCGCGCTGGTTGTAGTAGGAAAAGTCATGACCCAACTCGCGGATTGTCGGCACGTCGGGGAAAGCGGGCATGCGTTCATCCGAAAAGACCAGTAATGGGATGAAGTCGCCTGCCTCGTAGAATCCCTTTGCCTCTGACGGGTTGTTCACGGTCGCCATCACCTGCTGGCCGGCCAGATCGCGGGCCACGGCACCGCCGCCATCATAGGGAATGTATTTGATCTTCAGATCGAAGGCACCCGACATGAACGCGATGACAATGGAATCCTCCTGCCCGGTTCCAGTTCCGCCCATCACGAATTCACCGTCCAGCGCGCGCGCCTTTTCCACGAACTGATCCAGCGTGGTGATGCCGGATTTGGCATGAACCCACAGCACGAACGGGTCGACCCCCATCATCGCGATCGGGGTGAATGTCTGCACGTCGACCCCAAGATCCGGCTGACGCAGTGGCGTGGTAAAGAACGAGTTCAGCGTGACAAGGATCGTGTGATCCGGATCGCCCGCCGCGCTGACATGCAGCAGCGCCTCGGCGCCCGATCCGCCACCCTTGTTGTTCGGCACCAGCGGGCGCGGAGAAAGGTCCATTTTCTCGGCAACCGACTGGATGAACCGGGCAATCTGGTCAGCCCCGCCACCCGCGCCCGCCATGATGACGAAATCAATGGGACGGCGCGGCTTCCATTCCTGCGCAAAAGCAGCCAACGGCATTGTTGCGGCAATTCCGGCGCAAGAAAGTTTCAGAAATGCACGTTTCGAAAGCATCATGACAATTCCTCCTCAGTGGAACAAACAGGTTCACTGCCCAGACCGACAGCAATTCGTTGCGACACTATATTTCGGAATTTTCTCTTTGTGCAATCTTTTGTTGCGCGCCGGTAATTTTCTAATGCGCCATGACAATCAGCATTTCTGCCTTGTCCACCACGGACTGCGTGTTGCCGCCAAAAAGCGTCTCGCGTTCGTGACTTTGCCCGTAGGCCCCCATAACCAGCAGCCCGGCCCCAATCTCGCGCGTTTTCTTCATCAATCCAAGGCCCGGTGACCGGGTCTCGAACTGGCACAATTCGGCGGTGATCCCGCGCAAGCGATAGTAGGCCTGCAATTCTTCGGGCGACGCTGCATGGGTCTGACTGCGACCCACCGACAGAATCGTGACCCGTTCGGCAGCGGCGACCAGATCAAGCGTCAGCGCAACGGTCCGTGCTGCCTCCAACGATCCGTTCCAGCCGACTGCCACATGGGCACCGAAATCCGCAGCAACCTCAGCCTGAGGCGGCACCATCAGAACCGGGCGCCCGGTCTGAAACAGTCCGGATTTCAGCGCGTTTGTGCCAAGGTTACGGTCGCGATCCGGCTTTGCCACCACAACAAGATCGGCCAGGCGCCCGTTGTGCTTTATCACATCCGCCATTGTGCCGAATTCTTCGATGAATTCCACGGTAGCCTGACTGCCATCGGGTTTGTCGGTTTCGACAAGGTCCAACTTGCCGGCAAGTTCATGCAGGGACGCGCGCACGGCCATTTCTTCCTGATCGGCAAGGCTGGCCGCCTGAGACAAGATGGTCTTGCGTGCGAAGGACGGCAGCGGGATGCCGTGCGGCATCATGTCATCAGGGTTCATCCGACAATGCGCCACGACGACATGCGCCTTGTGCCGGTGGGCCACAACCGCCGCATGGGCGATGACCTTTGTGCCCATGCCATCGCCACGCACGGGGACGAGTATCTTTGCAATCATCTTCAAATCCCTTTTGGGTGATGTGCTGGTCCAGAATACCTTGGGGCACATGCCGCAAACTGTCATCGCAAGACTGTCATATCCCAAAGAGGGCAATCAAGTCGACAAGAACGCTTCCAACACGGGAGGGGACGAATGTCAGTCTTTCAGACCAGATGACAGCCGCACACGTCATGTGCGTCACGGGAAAAACCCCTTGGACATCATCATGATCGCGCATCCCGCTGTTCCGGGGGGATCAATCGTTGAACCCGATCAGACGGAACACGCACCGTTCCAGATGGCTTGCATATCCGCCTTAAAGAGACTCAGCACCGTCCAGAACCAGAGCATGCCCTGTCATGAACGACGATTGGTCCGAGGCCAGATAGACGATGCTTTCCGCAATTTCCTCGGGTGTTCCCCAGCGTCCCATCGGGATGGACCTGGCGACGTAAGCCTCCAAAGACGTGCGACCGCCCATCTGAAATTCGAACCCGGCGTTGAATACCGTGTCGACAAAGCCCGGACACAATGCATTGCAGCGCACGCCGTAGCGGGCGTAGTCGACAGCGATCTGGCGGACCATCGCGATGACCGCGTGTTTGGTGGTGCAATAGGCAATCATTTCGCGGTCGTACTGCACACCGGAATTGGACGCAGTTATGATGATCGACCCCTTGCCGCGCGGCTTCATCACGGCCATGCCAGCGCGGGCAGCGACGAAGTGTGACCTTACATTCAGCCGCCATGACACGTCCATATCATCGACGCTGACATCTTCCAGCCGCCCCGGTGTCTGGATGCCTGCATGCGAATGCAGGATGTCCAGCCGGCCGAAGCTGCCATGCGCATCGGCAATGGCGGCGGTCAGCGCGGCGTCATC
>JBGSRQ010000465.1:0-10270 GCA_041737515.1 Rhodobacterales bacterium
CCGTATCGGCGCGCAGGATGCGCGGGCCAAGACTGACCGGCACCACCTGCGGCAGCGCGCGCAGTCGCGCCTGTTCGCGCTCGGAAAATCCGCCTTCGGGGCCGACCAGAATCGCCCAGGGCGACCCGGCGATGACATCCGGAAGGATGCAAGAGCGACCCGCAAGGTGTTCATCCCCCCACAGGATGCGCCGGTCTGGCGGCCACTGATCCAGCACCTTGTCCAATGGGGCCAGTTCCGCCACTTCGGGCACATAGGTGCCGCCGCATTGCTCTGCCGCCTCAACCGCGTGGGCTTGCAGCCGGTCTTGCCTGATACGGTCGGCATTGGTGAACTGGGTTTGAACGGGCAGAATCCGCGCGGCCCCCATTTCCGCCGCCTTTTCCACGATGAAATCGGTGCGCGCCTTCTTGATCGGGGCGAACATCAACCAAAGGTCGGGCGGCATCTGCACGGCGCGCGTCTGCTCTGCACAGGTCAGCACACCGCCCCTGCGCGCCACCACGGCCACCTCGGCCCGCCATTCGCCATCCACCCCGTTGAACAGCAAAACAGCACCGCCGACCCCAAGCCGCATCACGGCGAAAAGGTAGTTCGCCTGATCGGGCGACAGCGGAACAGGTTGCCCCGGCCCGAGCGGCTGATCTACATAGAGTCGGATTTTCGCATTTCCCATGATGGCACAAACCTATGACCCAGCCGCCCCGAACGCCAGAGGCCACGATCCTGCCGGATGCTGCAGGGCACGTCGCCGATGCGCCCAAAGGCAATTGGGTGGACCGGTTTGCGCCGCCTGCCACCCGTCCCTACCTGCGCCTGAGCCGGGCCGATCGGCCGATCGGAACCTGGCTCTTGCTGATCCCGTGTTGGTGGGGCTTGGCGCTGGCGGCGGCCTCGGACGGCGGCTTTGTTGCGCATGATTTGTGGATTGCGGCGGGCTGCGCGCTGGGCGCGTTCGTGATGCGGGGCGCGGGCTGCACCTGGAATGACATCACCGACCGCCATATCGACGCCGCCGTTGCGCGCACCAGAAGCCGCCCGCTGCCGTCGGGTCAGGTCAGTGTGCGCCAGGCGCTGGTCTGGATGGTTGCGCAGTCTTTGGCAGGGGCCGCGATACTGTTCAGCTTCAACTGGACCGCCATCGGTTTGGGCATCGGGTCGCTGGCGCTGGTCGCGGTTTATCCTTTTGCCAAACGGTTCACATGGTGGCCGCAGGTGTTTCTGGGGCTGGCCTTCAACTGGGGCGCATTGGTTGCATGGGCCGCCCATACCGGGTCGCTGACCCTTGCGCCCGCGATTTTGTGGAGCGCGGGCATCGCATGGACCCTGTTTTACGACACGATCTATGCCCATCAGGACAAGGAAGATGATGCGCTGATCGGGGTGAAATCGACCGCGCGGCTTTTTGGCGACGATCACACGCAACTGTGGTTGCGCGGATTCATGGTGGCCGCCGTGGTCTTGATGAGCGCGGCCGTACTGACCGCCCTTCTGCCGGGGGCTGGGCCGATCAGGCTGGTTCTGGCACTGGCCGGGGCCTGGGCGCTTGGCTGGCATCTGGCGTGGCAACTGGCGCGGCTGGATACCGAAGACCCTGTACGTTGCATGATGCTGTTCCGCTCGAACCGGGATGCGGGGCTTGTAGCTGCGCTGTTTCTTGCCGCAGCGGCCTTCGCGTGATTGAACCCGAGGGCTGCAACGCCTAAGACGTCTTATTCCCCTGCACGGGGCCCATAGGACCAAAGCCCGCCAATGCGCCTGACCCAGACCCGAATTGCAATTGTCGCCTTTGCTGTCGCTGCCCTTCTGGCGGCGCTGGCGGCAGCCTGGGCGGCGGTTGTCGTGGAAAACAGGTCTGCGGCGGCGGTCAGGTCACGGCTTCTTGCCGATGGCATCACCTGGGCCTCGGTGACGACCGACGGGTTGCAGGTGCGGCTTGACGGCACTGCCCCGAACGAGGCGGCGCGGTTTCGCGCGGTCAATCTGGCGGGGTCGGTTGTCGATTCGGCGCGCATCCGTGACCGGCTGGATGTCACTCCGGTGCAAGCCATCGAGGCGCCGCGCTTTTCGGTCGAGATGCTGCGCAATGACGATGGCATACAGTTGATCGGGCTGGTGCCGGATTCGGAAGATCAGCCCCGGCTTGCCGAAGACGTGGCAGCGCAGGCGCAGGGCGTCAAGGTCACCGATCTGATGGAAACCGCTGCCTTCCCCGCCCCCGAACACTGGAACGAGGCGCTGACCTTCGGGCTGGTGGCGCTCAAACTCTTGCCGCGCTCGAAAATCTCGGTCGCGGCGGACAAGGTTTCGGTTACGGCAATTTCCGAAAGCGAAAACGAAAAACGCCGGCTGGAATCGACGCTGGCCGCACAACGCCCCGAAGGCGTGATCGTCGAGATCGCGATTTCGGCCCCGCGCCCGGTGCTTACTCCGTTCACGCTGCGCTTTCTGATCGACGAGAACGGCGCCCGCTTTGATGCCTGTTCGGCAGATACCGACCGCGCGCGCGACCGCATCCTTGCCGCTGCGACTGCCGCAGGAACAACCGGCAAGGTGCCCTGCACTGTGGGCCTTGGCGTGCCATCGCCAACTTGGGCGCTGGCGGCCGAGGCGGGAATCCGTGCGGTGGCGGAACTGGGTCAGGGGTCCGTCACCTTCTCGGATGCCGATGTTTCATTGCTGGCAACGGCTGATACGAAGCAGGCTGATTTTGACAAGGTCGTGGGTGAATTGCAGACCGCCCTGCCGCCGGTCTTTTCGCTGAAAGCCACTCTGCCACCCAAACCTACCCCGGGGCTGGAGGGGCCGGCCGAGTTTACCGCTTCACTGGCCGAAGGGGGCCGGGTCGAATTGCGGGGACGTGTGACCGACGCGCTGTTGCGCAACGCCGTCGACAGCTATGCCCGCGCCCAATTCGGCGCGTCGCAGGTCTATACCGCAACGCGTTTTGATCCCGATCTGCCCGACGGCTGGCCGGTGCGGGTGCTGGCAGGGCTGGAATCGCTGGCGCAACTGAAAACCGGGACTCTGGTGGTGCGTGCAGATACGGTTGAAGTGGCAGGTGTGACGGGTTCGCTGAATGCAAAGGCGCGGATCACGCAGGTTCTGTCGGAAAAGCTGGGTCAGGGGCGCAGCTTCAAGGTGGCTGTCACCTATGACGAACGGCTGGACCCGTTGGCCGCCCTGCCCTCGCCCGAGGAATGTGTGAGCGAGCTGAACACGGTGCTGACGACGAAAAAGATCACTTTCGCGCCCGGATCAGCGGAAATTGACGCCGGTGCGAGTGCCACCGTCAATGCGCTGGCCGAAAAGATGGAGCGGTGCCCCGGCCTGCGGATGGAGATTGCAGGCCATACCGATGCTCAGGGTTCAACCGAAGGCAACCGCGCGCTGAGCCAGGCGCGGGCCGAGGCGGTGCTTCTGGCCCTGCAAGGACGCCGCGTCGATGTGTCGGGCCTTCGCGCCGTGGGCTATGGCGAGGGTCGCCCGCTGGCGGACAACGGCAACGAAGAGGGGCGCGAGGTGAACCGGCGGATCGAATTCACCCTGCTGAACGCGGATGGCAGCCTGACGCCTGCGGTCGTGGCGCAAACTGCGCAACCGGATGCGGCGGGCAATGGTGAAGTGCCTGATTTCAGCGCCGATACCAGCCCTTCGGTCGCCCCTGAAAGCGCGACAAAATCCCCAAGACCACGGCCTGCCCAGCCGTAAGGCATGTGCCTTTCACTTGACAGCCCCCCATTCGCAAGGCAGCACAGCGCTCTATGAACCGCACCGAATTCATCATCGCCGTGGCCATCATCTTGTTCGTCGCCTTTGCGCTGGGCTGGTTTGCCTATTGGCTGCTGCACCGTTTTTCCCGCGTGGCGGGCAGTGACATGGGCGAGATCGACAGGCTGGCGCAATCGTTGCACGAGGCCGAAGAAACCCGCGATCAGGCGATCATCTATCTGGAGCAGCGCGAGGGCGAGTTGACCAACCAGATTTCGCAGACCGAGGCGGAATTGCGCGCCGCAATGGAAGGCCTGCGCGATGCGCGCCACGAGGCCGAAGAAATGCGATCGTATATCGAGCGGATGCACGCCAGCCGTTAGAGCTTGCTGGTTCGGACGCAAAATTCTTGAAAGAAGAATTTTGAGGGGGCCGTCTGCCCCCTCCGGCCTGCGGCCTCCTCCCCCCGAGGATATTTGGGTCAAGTGAAAGCCGGTCAGAGGCCGTCCAGCAGGGTCGCCGTCAGGGTCGAGACGGGGTTTTCCAGATCGTCGATGACATCGAAATGGTGTTTGCCAGGAGCGACCGTCCATTCACAGTTCCAGTTTTCCGACAGGGTGCGGGCCTGCCACAGGAACGCCGGGCGCTCGGTGCCGCCAACCCAGATATGGGTCTGGACATGCAGGTTTTGCGGCAGGTTGGCGGGGCTTTCGGCGGCAGCTTCATTTGGGTCTATGTGCAGGATGTCATTCATTCTTGTGGCAATCAGCGGTGTCAGATCAGCGACAGGCGAGATCGGGACGCAGCGCTGGATGCGGACCTTGACGGGGGCGTTCTTGCAGGCCATCCGCGCGGCAAGGTGGCCACCCGCGGAATGGCCCGTTATCACGAGCGGGCCGGGAATACGGGTGCTGGCGGTGTCGATGGCGCGGGCAATCTCGTGCGTCATTTCGCCAATGCGGGCCTCAGGGGCCAGAGTATAACCGGGCATCGCGCAAGCCCAGCCTCGGGCCAGCGCCCCTGCGGCAAGGTGGGACCACAGATCCTTGTCGAAGGCCTTCCAGTAGCCGCCGTGAACAAAGACCAACAGGCCCTTGGGTGTGGATTCGGGGTGGAACAGATCAAAGCTCTGGCGCGGGCCCGGACCGTAGGAGATGTTGCATTCGGCGCGGGTGCCCAGACCTTGCCGGAACGCTGTGGCTTTTGCCTGCCAGCGGGGCGGGTAGAGTTCTGCGCCCGCAATGAAATCGCCGTTGACGTAAGCGCGGTCGATATCCATGAGTGCCTCTTTCATTCATTTGATCAAATTGCGGTCGGGCGGGGCTTTGGGAACTGGACAAGCCCCCGCGCGTCATGCTTTGCATGGATCAAACCGAAATGGGAGGCTTCGATGCTTGATTCCGTAACAGACCTGCGGTCGCTTCTGAAAGATCCGTCGCTTCTGGAGACCCGCGCCTATGTGGCGGGGGAATGGGTCGGGGCCGATGACGGTGCGACGTTCGAGGTGACTAATCCGGCGCGCGGCGATGTGATCTGCACCGTGCCCAACCTTGGCCGGGCCGAGACCAGGCGCGCGATTGCCGCCGCCGAGATTGCACAAAAGGAATGGGCCGCGCGCACCGGCAAGGAACGTGCCGGCATCCTGCGCAAGTGGTTCGATCTGATGATGGCCAATCAGGATGATCTGGGTCGCATCCTGACCGCCGAGATGGGCAAGCCTTTGGCCGAAGCAAAGGGCGAGGTGGCGTATGGTGCCAGCTTCATCGAATGGTTTGCCGAGGAGGCCAAGCGCGTTTACGGCGAAACCGTTCCCGGCCACATGCGTGACAAGCGGATTACCGTTCTGAAGCAACCCATTGGCGTGGTGGGTTCAATCACACCGTGGAATTTTCCCAATGCAATGATCACTCGCAAATGCGGACCGGCGCTGGCGTCGGGCTGTGCCTTCGTGGCGCGGCCTGCGGCAGAGACGCCGCTTTCGGCGCTGGCGATTGCGGTTCTGGCCGACCGGGCCGGGCTGCCCAAGGGGATCTTGTCGATCATCACGTCGAAACGGTCGTCCGACATCGGCAAAGAGTTCTGCGAAAACCCGATCGTGCGCAAGCTGACCTTTACCGGATCCACCGAAGTCGGGCGCATCCTGATGAAACAGGCGGCCGATCAGGTTATGAAATGCTCGATGGAACTGGGCGGCAATGCGCCATTCATCGTGTTCGATGACGCCGATCTGGATGCGGCGGTCGAGGGTGCGATGGCGTCAAAGTTTCGCAACAACGGTCAGACCTGCGTTTGCGCCAATCGGATTTATGTGCAGACGGGCGTCTATGACGCCTTTGCCGAAAAGCTGGCGGTCGCCGTAGGCAAGCTGAACGTCGGCGACGGTTTGGTGGACGGGGTGACGACCGGGCCACTGGTCAACATGGACGCGCTCGACAAGGTCGAGGAGCATATCGCCGACGTTCTGGCACGCGGCGGCAAGCTGATCTCAGGCGGCAAACGGCACAGCTTGGGCGGCTCTTTCTTCGAGCCGACCATCGCGACGGATGTGGCGGCAGATGCGCTTGTATCGCAGGAAGAAACCTTTGGCCCTCTGGCGCCGCTGTTCCGGTTCGAGACGGAAGACGACGCGATCCGCCTGGCCAATGCCACGATCTTTGGGCTTGCTTCGTATTTCTATGCCCGTGACATGGGGCGCATCGTGCGGGTGCAGGAGGCGCTGGAATACGGGATGGTCGGGGTGAACACGGGCATGATCTCGACCGAGGTGGCGCCCTTTGGCGGGATCAAGCAATCCGGTCTGGGGCGCGAAGGCAGCCATCACGGCATGGATGATTATCTGGAGCTGAAATACATCTGCCTGTCGATCTGAACCTTGCCGCCGGTCCGCATCCACAAGCTGTTCGAATACCTTCTGGAAACGGCAGACCCCTCGCCGGAAGCGTTCGTGGGGTTTTCGCTGGCACGCCCGCCGCTTCTGCGCGACTTTGTGGCGGAACTTGACCCCGACCTGCCGCTGGATTGGAACGGGCAAAGCTTTCAGGGCCTGCCGGTGCTGCGGGAACGGGTGCTGGCGCAGGCCGGGTTGACCGGGGTGTGCGATCCGCAGGATGTTGTGATCACGGCGGGGGCGGCAGAGGCGAATTATCTGGCTTTCCGCCAACTTCTGGAACCCGGCGACCGGATGGTGACGGAAACACCCGGCTGGCCGCAGGCGGGGGTCATGGCGCGGGCCACGGGTGCAGAACTGATCGCAGTGCCACGCCGGGCGGATCAGGGTTGGCGGCTTGATCTTGAGGCGTTGGCGGCGGCGGTCGTGCCGGGCACCAAGCTGATTTTCCTGACCAACCCCAACAATCCCACGGGCCAGCTCTTGTCAGCCGACGCGGTGGCCGAGGTGGTGCGCATCGCCGACCGCGTGGGTGCGTGGCTTTTGATCGACGAGGTTTATGCGGGCCTTGAATGGCATGCCCCGCGCAGCCCGTCGGTGGCGGGGCTTTATGCGCGCGGCATCACCACGGGGTCGGTCAGCAAGGCCCTGGGGTTGCAGGGGTTGCGCACCGGCTGGATGATCTGCCGCGATCCGGGGATGATCATGGATGCGGTTATCCTGCGCGAGAATTCATCGGAAATCATGAACATTCTGGGCGAACATATCGCCGAGATTGCGCTGCGCCCGGATCGGCTGGCCGCAGCACTTGACTCCGCGCGGGGCGAGGGGCGGGCGAACCTTGCGATGCTGGATGCGTTCATCCGCGATACCGATCGTCTGTCATGGACATCCCCTGCTGCCGGGTTGATCGGGCTGGCCCGGCTGGACGGAATTGCCGCGGAACCCTTCGCGCGCGTGCTGCTGCAACCGCCCTTTCGGACGTTCCTTCTGCCCGGCACAGCTTATGATGTGCCCGATCACATCCGGGTCGGTGTCGGTGGCGGAACACAGGCCAATCTGGCGGAAGGTCTGGCCCGGCTGGCCGCTTGCCTTGCCACCTGGACCTAACTCGTCACCGGCTGCGCGCCAAAGCGGGGCAGGCTGCGCTGCCCCAGCAGATAGGGCGAGATACGCCAGAAAAGCAGCGCCAGCGCCACCCCGGCAAAGGCATCAACGGCATAGTGCCAGCCCAACAGCACCGACCCCAGCGCGATAAAGCCCAGAAACACGGTCATTGCGCGGCCCGCCCAGCGCGCATAGCTGGCGGCATAAAGCGCCATCACCGTCGTGCTGGCCACATGCATGCTGGGAAAAGCGGAAATCCCGGATATCCGGCCGGTGCCGACATACCCTTCCCACAACGTGTCCTGCACCCGCAGCGCCCAGACCGGGCTGATGTCATTGGCAGCACGCAGGCTGTCCATCAGCGGTGCGAACTGGTTACCAAGGCCAAGCAAGTGGTAATAGGCGGGCCCCGCCGACGAAAAGATCGTGGCCAGAAGGTTGCCGCCAATGATCCATGTCAGCATGAACGCCAGAAAGAACTGCGCCCGGGCTTGCAGGTTGCTGCGCGAAAAGCATGCGGTGAAGATGATGAAATACATCACGAAAAACCACGCGTGATACGAGATATTGAACGTGGTCAGCAGGACGGGCGCGCCAAAGATCGCAAAAAGTGGCTCCCACGCATCGACGCCTCCCAGGATCGCACGGTCCAGTGCCGCCATGAACGGATCCCACGAAAACGGAACCAACGCGGGGATCGCCCCTTTCAGATAAGGGAAAACCGCCATGAAGACTGAAAAGCAAATCGCCGTAACCGCGCCGCCGATCACCCGGTCGGCATCGCGGCATTTTGCCTTGATGTCCAACCAAAGAACCCGTCCGGCGGGCAGATCGTGTTTCATCCGGGCCAGAACAAGACAACGCCAGATCACCAGGATGAACAGAAAGATCGGGATCAGCGTGGTCACGAATGCGGCAAGCAACTGGATCAGCGTAAATGTATATGGCACGCCCGTCACGATGCGGACCATTATCGCCGCCAGCACCTGAAGTGCCACAAGGATCAGAATGGCGCGGTTTTCACCAAGCGCGCGCCGAGCGGCGCGGGCGGCCCCGATGGCTGACATGTCGTTCATTCTGATTCCCTGGCAGAGGTATCTGGTGTGCCGCAATTCGCAGCAGATTATGGCCGCAAAGTGGCAAGTGCCGCGATGCACGGCCAGATTTTGGCCACAATTCCAATCCGATCCAGCAATCGGACAGGCGACGAGCGGCTTGTTCTGTAAAGAAAAGTCAGGAAACCACAGGCAAACTGCACCCTGATGAACGCGCTGCGCTGCTGCTTCAATCTGGACAGGAAAATGACGTCATTGAGGCGCGGCCCCGTCCGCGCTATTCCGGGTCAGCAACAATGGGAGCCGATCATGCAGACTGTTACCAAACTTCCGGACCAGACCTCTGTCACCCCGTCAAGCGATACGCTGGACGGCTGGGTTGTTACGGCGGGCAATCCGTCGATGAAAACCTGGGTGCTGCACACGGCCGCCGATGGAACGATGATGTCGGGCATCTGGGAATGCACACCGGGCAGCTATCATGCGACCTATACCGCCTATGAATATGTCGTGCTGATTGATGGCCGCATCACCATCACTCCCGATGGCGGCACCCCGGTGACAGTCAAGGCGGGTGATGCGTTTGTGGTCGAGAAAGACTTCAAAGGCATCTGGAAGATCGAGGAGCATGTGCGCAAGCACTTCGATTTCAAGCTGGACTGACCCTGGCAGAATGAAATCGGCGGCGGTCAGGTGCTGGCGGCCGCCGGGAATCCGTTCGATATCCGCGCGCCCGTCGCCGCTCTGATTGGCGCGGATCGTGGCAACAGATGCGCAGGGTCATATCGCGCACAGACATCGCGATGATGTTCTTTCCGCCGGAATATGATCGGGATCATCGGCAATCTTGCGCGTCGGGCCTGTTCCGTCACGCGGCTCATCGGGATAGCGCGCGTCGGTCCGGCACGCATCGTCCAGCGGCATTTGATGCACATCGGCGGCAATCAGACGCGCCGTCCAGATGCCGTCCGCGCCATCGGTCCACCCGGTGACGGCACCCCCGCCGAATCGCCTGCCCCGCGCGTTCCAGCGTGCGAACGACCGTGTTCAGACCCACCCCGCTTGCACGTCATTCCCGCGGGTCGAAACGTAGGAAATCTCATCCTTTCGCCCATCGACATCAGGCATCCCTGCGCTGATCCCGGCTTCCACCAGATGAAAATTTGCGGGAATGCATTTTTTTGCCGATGTCGCCAAGGATTGCTGCCCGGCGCGCGTCCCAATATCGTGATGCTGATGGACACCTCAGACGAAGCTCTGGCCTCGGCGGCCGCTGGCGGCGACCGCGATGCCTTCGCGGCGCTGTTGGCGCGGCATTATGATCGGGTGTTCGGCCTTGCCTTCCGGCTGACGGGCCACCGGGCCGAAGCGCAGGATCTGGCACAGGATGTTTGCGCGGCCCTGCCCGCCAAGCTGCGGAACTGGCGGGGCGAGGCGCGGTTTACCACTTGGCTTTACCGCGTGGTGGTGAATGCCGCGCATGATCTGCGCCGCAGGCAGGCCACCCGGT
>JBGSRQ010000473.1:0-8980 GCA_041737515.1 Rhodobacterales bacterium
CGCCGCCGCAACCATGCTGCCTGCGGAAATCTGGTTGGGCATGATGCGGGTTGCGGTCAGCCAGCGCGCCGCAGACCGCGCCCATGTGGTATCGCGGCTGGCCAGCGGACGGCGGTCGCTCATGTGGTGGACCAAAAATAACGCACGATGTGAAAGAAGATCGGGGCCGAGAAAATCACCGAATCCAGCCGGTCTATGAACCCGCCGTGGCCTGCTATCAGATGGCCCCAGTCTTTCACGCCGCGGTCGCGTTTGATCGCACTCATCACCAGCCCGCCGAAAAATCCCATCAGCACGATCACCAGCGAAATTCCCGCCGCCTGCAAGGGTGTGAAAGGTGTCATCCACGAAAGCCCGGCCCCGATCAGCGTGGCGCTCAGGGCGCCGCCCACAAACCCTTCCAGTGTTTTGGAGGGTGACAGGTTCGGAGCAATCTTCGTGCGGCCCAGAAGCTTGCCCCAGATATACTGCGCCACATCGCTGCCCTGCACCACGACCACAAGGAACGCGATCAGCAGCACGTTGCGCCCGGTGTAGCCCGGAATATCAAGGTTCAGCAGCGCCGGCACATGGCTGACGCAAAAGACGCACACCATCAGCGCCCATTGGGTCTGCGCGATACGGCCCAGAAAATCGCCCGCATCGCCGCGCAACGCAGACAGGATCGGCAGCAAAAGGAAGGCGTAGACCGGGATGAAGATCGAATACATCCCGTACCACCCGGTCCACACCAGCCAGAACTGCACCGGCATCACCACGAAAAACGCAACCAGCAGCGCCCAGTGATCGGCGCGGCGCGTGTCGGTCAGCGTGACGAATTCGCGCAGCGCCGCAAAGGCGCAAAGCGCGAACAGGATGGTGACCCCGGTGCGCCCGAAGATCAGCGCCAGCCCCATCAGAATGATCATCACCCACCACGCATTGATCCGTGCGTTCAGGTTTTCGATCACCGGGTTTTCGCCATCGGGCGACATCCGCCACGCCAGCACCCAGCCGACGGCCGATGCCACCAGAAGCACCCCGCAAAGGCCCACAAGCAACGTCGCGAGGTCGGGACTCACCGTCATGCTGCCTGCCGTTCGGTTTTGGGGGCAAGGGCTTGCAGGGCGGCGGCAGCACGGGTCAGGAACTGATCCTTCGGCTCGTCGGCCCCAAGATGCAGCGCCTCACCAAAGGTGACGGTGCAGATCAGCGGGATGGGAATAACCTCACCCTTGGGCATCACGCGGTTCAGGTTTGCAATCCACACGGGCACCAGATCAACCTCGGGACAGGCGGTGGCAAGGTGGAAAAGCCCGCTTTTGAACGGCAGAAGATCGGTGCCTGCCATGTTGCGCTTGCCCTCGGGAAAGATGATCAGCGAGGCCCCTTCGTTGATCGCCGCCGCCATCTGCTGCACCGGATCATCAACCCGCGTGTCAGGATTGCGGTCGATCAGCACGGCGTTGAAAACATCGCGCCCGATGAACGCCTTCAGGGGCGAAGTCAGCCAGTAATCCAGCGCCGCGACGGGCCGGGTTTTCGCGCGCATCCGGGGTGGCAGCACCGTCCACAGCAACACGAAATCGCCGTTCGATGTATGGTTGGCGTAATAGACACGCTGGCGGGGTTCGGGTGCAGAACCTGCCCAGATGCCCCGCACAGAGGTGACGGCGCGGGCGAAAACCGTGATCGCGGTGGCGGCAACCCGCGCCAGGATGCGTTTTGGACCAAAGCTTTGCAGGGCAACACCCGATTGTGACGACGTCCATACCAAAATCAGACATTTCCGATTGCGACAACCGATTTAACGCTGGGATATGGAATCGCTTAAACCGCGTTCGGCCAGAAGGGGGGCGGGGTCCTGATGGTCAAGCGGCGCGCAGACGCGGTAAACCTCAAGCGCGTCGGCTGACATGAGACCCGCCTGATACAACGTCATCGCGGCGGCGTATCGCAGCTTGCCTGACCCCGCCTCGCCCAGCGGCGCGTTGAACCCGTCAGCCATTGGTGCGGTAGGCAAGGCGCGCATCCAGATTGCGGCGGCGTTCGGCCCGGTGCATGATCCATCCGGCGGTGAACACTCCGATGCCCACCACAACCACGATGATTGACCCCAGAGCATTGATTTCGGGGCTGACGCCCAGCTTGACCTTGGACCAGATCAGCAGGGGCAGTGTCGTGTTGCCCGGCCCGGTGGTAAAGGATGTGATCACCACCTCGTCCAGCGAAATCGTGAAAGCCAAAAGCCACCCCGACAGGATCGCGGGTGAGATGACGGGCAGCGTGATGTCACGCAACACCTGCCAGGGGCGCGAGCCCAGGTCCATCGCGGCCTCCTCGATCGCCTGATCGGCGGCGACCAGACGCGATTGCACGATGACTGTGACATAGACCATTGAAAAGGTGATGTGGGCCAGAGTGATGGTCGTAAAACCACGCTGCGACGGCCAGCCCAGCCATTCGGCCATCAGGATGAACATCATCAGGGATGAAATACCGATGATCACATCGGGCATCACCAGGGGCGCTGTCACCAGCCCCGAAAACAGCACCCGTCCGCGAAATCTGCGGAACCGGGCAAGAGTGATCCCCGCCATCGTGCCAAGGATCGTGGCCATCGTCGAGGAAATCACCGCGATCTTCAACGACAGCATCAGGGCGGAAATGACCTGCTGGTTGCCCATCAATGCGCCATACCATTTGGTCGAAAACCCGCCCCAGACGGTTGCCAGCTTCGAGGCGTTGAAGGAATAGATGATCATCGACAGGATGGGGATGTAGAAAAACGCAAACCCGAAACAGAGAACCGTGATCAGAAACACCGGGCGGCGGTTCATTTCCGATCCTCCAGCCGCTGTTCGGCTTTGCCCGAAAAATAGGTATAGGCCATCATCGGGATTACCAGCAGGATCAACAGCGCCACCGCCACCGATGACGCCATCGGCCAGTCGCGGGCGCTGGCAAACTCATCCGAGATCACCCGTCCGATCATCGGTTGCGCCGAATTGCCCACCAGTGACGGGATCACCAGTTCCCCCGCCGCCGGAATGAACACCAGAAGGCCGCCTGCAATGATGCCCGGAATGGATTGCGGCAGGGTCACGTCCACAAACACCCGGAACGGGCGCGAGCCAAGGTCCATCGCGGCCTCGTCAAGTGTTCGGTCCAGCTTTTCCAGATTGGCGTAAAGCGGCAGGATCATGAACGGCAGATAGGTGTAAACCGTCACCAGAATGACCGCGAAGTTGGTGTTCATCATCTGGATCGACCGCAGCGCCATGTCGTCGGGCACAATGCCATTCCAGGCCCCGGTCAGCAGTTTGTTGAACCAGCTGTTGGTGCCCATCAGCCCCATCCATGCATAAACGCGCAGCAGGAACGATGTCCAGAACGGCAAAATCACGAGCATCAGCAAGATGTTGCGCCATGATGTGCTGACCCGCGTCAGGCACAGCGCCATCGGATAGCCAATCAACAGGCACAGCAGTGTCGAGAAGCCCGCGTTGCTGACCGAGGTCAGGAAGGCGCGAAAATAGATGTCATCCTCGAACAAGCGCTGATAGCCGCGCAGGTTCATGATCGGGTTTTCGCCGCCAAATGAAAACGGCGGGGCGGTGGGGGTGCGGGTCGCGAAACTCATCGCGAGCACGATCAGGAACGGGATCAGGAAAAACAGGATCAGCCAGACATAGGGGGCCGCAATGATGATGTCCGACCAGCCCCGGCGGTGAAACCAGCGCGCGAGACGCCCGTTTTCCTGCCCGCCCGCCATCACTGGGCCAGAAGGATGGCGGCTTCAGGCTCGAATGAAAGCCAGACCGCATCATCCCAATCGGCCAGCCGCTCGCCCCTGCGGCGCGCGTTCACGGCGTGAACCAGCACCAGTTTGCCAGAGGGCAAGGTGACGCGGTAAAGCGAATCCTTGCCGAAATATCCAAGGTCGCGCACGACGCCGTGCTGCACATTCGGGCCTTCGGGACGATCGCGCGACAGGATGATCTTTTCGGGTCGCAGTGCCAGTGACACGGGCTTTCCCGGGCCGATGCCTTCTGTCATGCGGGCCGTGACAGTATCGCCCCACTCCGGCACATGAACCTGTGCGGTATCGCCGGAAATGCCCGAAACCGTGCCGTCAAAGGTGGTGATCGACCCGATAAAGCCCGCCACAAACCGGCTGTTGGGGTTTTCGTAAATGTCGGCTGCACGACCCACCTGTCTGACCTCGCCCTTGTCCATCACGGCGATGCGGTCAGACAGCGTCATCGCCTCGTCCTGATCATGGGTCACGACAATGAAAGTAACGCCGGTTTTTTCCTGAATGTTCATCAACTCGAACTGGGTGGCCTCGCGCAGCTTTTTGTCGAGTGCCGCCAGAGGCTCATCCAGCAGCAGCAGTTTAGGCGCGCGGGCCAAGGCGCGGGCAAGGGCCACGCGCTGCCGTTGGCCCCCGGAAATCTGATGCGGTTTGCGGGTGGCGAATTGCGATAGCTGCACAAGGTCCAGCATCTCGGCCACCCGGTCGATGCGCTGCGCCGGGGTCATGTCTTCGTGTTTAAGCCCGTAGCCTACGTTCTTTTCCACCGTCATGTGTGGAAAAAGCGCATAGCTTTGGAACATCATATGCACCGGCCGCAGATAGGGCGGCACCCCGGCCATGTCCTGCCCGTCGATGAAGATGCGGCCCTCGGTCGGGGCCTCAAACCCGGCCAGCATCCGCAACAATGTGGTCTTTCCGCAGCCCGACCCACCCAGAAGCGAGAAGATTTCGCCCTTGGTCACAGTCAGTGAAACATTCCGGACGGCTTGAAACGTGCCAAAGGATTTCGACACGTTCTCGATGCGGATAAAGGGATCGGTCAGCGCGGCGTCAGAGGAAGGGGCGCGCATCTGCATGGGCGGTTAACCGGCCTTTATCGCGGTCCAGGTGCGTGCCAGGGCACGATCCTGTTCTTCGTTGAATGGCTTGGGGGTCCACAACCGGCTGGTCGTTTCGGCGTCGGGATATACGGCCGGGTCGTTCAGGATAGCGGGGTCGACAAAGGCGGATGCCGCCTTGTTCGCATTGGCATAGCCCGTGTAATTTGTGGCAGCGGCAATCACCTCGGGGCGCAGCATGTAATCGAGGAAAAGATAAGCGTTTTCCACATTCGCGCTGTCGGCAGGCAAGGCCCAGACATCGAACCACGCCGGCGCGCCGGTCTTGGGCACGAAATAGGCAAGGTTCATCTCGATCCCCGCCTCTGCCGCGCGGGTCTTGGCCACGGCATAGTCACCCGACCACGAGTTGATCACGCATAATTCGCCGTTTGGAATGGCGTTCAGATAATTCGTGTTGTCGAATGTGCGGATATACTGGCGGATCGGCTGAAACGCCTGTGCCACCTTTTCATAATCGGCCACGTTCGTCGTATCGCCGTCCAGCCCCAGATAGCGCAGCACCATCAGCATGATGTCGGTCGGGCTGTCGAGGATGGAAATTCCGCAGTCGGCCAGCTTCGCCGCGTTTTCGGGCAGGAAGATCGTGTCCATGTTCTGCATGTCGATGTCGGGCAGGCGTTCCTTTACCATGTCGACATTGTAGGCAAAGCCGACAGAGCCCCACATGTAGGGCACGGAATAGGCTGCCCCCATATCCCAGCCATCAAGAACGGTCAGCAGAGCGGGGTCAAGATTGCCCCAGTTCTTCAGGCGGCCATGGTCGATCTTGCTGTAGACGCCGGCCTTGATCATGCGGGGCTGGTCGATGCCGGCGCTCAGCACCACGTCATAGCCGGGGGACCCCGCCAGCATCTTGGCCTGCATCTCTTCGGCCGAGGCATAAAGATCGTAGACAACGCCGATGCCGGTTTCGGCCTCAAAATCGGCAATCGTCGTTTCACCGATGTAATCGGACCAGTTGTAGACATTCACGCTGCCTGCCGCCGCCCATGACGGGCGGACATAGGGCAGGGCCAGCGCCCCGCCAAGGGCCGTCAGAGCGGTGCGTCTTGTCAGGGTCATGATGTGGTCCTTCCATTGGATTGGCGATGCAAAGGTTAATCAGGCGATTTGGTTCTGCCAAGCAATTCCGCGTTCATGCGGGCGACATCCGCCTCTGCCGGAGCCTCGGTTTGCCGGAAAACCGGCAGAAGGCTGCGCAATTGATCGTGATGGATGCGCAATCCGTATTCGAGATCGGACAGATGGAAACCCTCGAACGAGGATGATTTCATCGACTCGTTCGACCAGATCGAAAGCTGCTTGTCCTCGGCCGCGGTTTCGCGGTCGATCCGCATGGCAAGATAGCGCGCGGCACGCATCTCGCGCGATTCCCGTGGCTGGCGGTAGATGCGGCCAGTGATGATGGTTTCTGACGGCGAGACCGGAATCTCCTGATAGAATTGCAAGGATTCCGGGGTGGCGGCGATGACGGCATTGGGAAAGAGGCCGTAATACATCCACGACCGGCGCAGATGGTCGGGCAGCCAGTCCTGCACAGGGGCAAGCTTCACATAGTGGCGCACCGACCAGCGCCGCCCCGGCAGATCGCCGAATTCCGCAACCGATTTGGACAAGGCCCCCGGATATGACAGATCGCGGTAGCTGCGCCCGTAAAGATCTTGCAGCGCAGGATGGGCAAGGGCGACGTGGTAGCCTTCGTTGTCCACATCGCGCACCGATTTCCAGTTGACGGGCATGGTGGTGGCCCAATCGGTTACCTTCACCGGAACGGCATCCGCTGCACGGTAGGCGCGCAGATCGGCATCAAACAGCGCCAGCATCTGCGCCACGGCAGGCTGCGGGCCAGGGTGGAAACGCAGAAACACAAAGCCGTTCCACACCTCCATCTCGATGGGTTTCAGGCCAAAGGTGCTGCGGTCCAGATCGCCAAAGGTTTCGGGCCGCGCCGGGCCGCGCAGGGTGCCGTCCAGATTGTAGACCCAGCCGTGGAACGGGCATACGATGGCACCTTTGCAAGTGCCATTGTCGCCATCCACCACCCGCGCGCCGCGATGGCGGCACATGTTGTGAAACGCCCGAACCACGCCGTCAGCCCCGCGCATCACGACCGCACGTTCGCCCATCATGTCAAAGGTGATCCAGTCGCCGGGGCCAGCAACATCATTCACATGCCCGACAATCTGCCAATGGTTCAGAAACACGCTGTCCCGTTCAAGCGCAAACATTGCCTGCGAATGGTAAGTCCAGCCGGGCAGGCCGGAACGGTCCCAATCATCGGGGATCTGCAGGGGAGCGGTCATTGCATCCTCTCTGGGCGGCGAGATTGGTTTCTACGTTCGATGCTGTCAGGGTCGCAATTTTCTGATTGAACTGTCAATCAAAATGATCGGCCCACGATTCTGCGCTTCATTTTCGGGTTCAACTGCGCGATGAAGGGGCATGAGCGCCGTTTTCGACCCAATTGAACAGATCGCGCCCCCGCGCCGCAAACTGCCGCGTGCCGCGCGCCGTGTGCAACTGATCGAGGCGACCATCGAGACGATCGGCGCGCACGGAATCGCCCGGACCACAATGGGCGACGTGGCAAAGCAGGCGGGGCTGTCGCACGGACTGGTCAATTTTCACTTCCAGACAAAGGACAATCTTCTGCACGAAACGCTGCTTTATCTGGCGGATGAATTTCGCGACAACTGGATGGAGGCCGTGGCTGCCACCGGCACTGACCCCGCCGCACAGCTTGACGCGATGCTGCGCGCCGATTTCCGGCCCGAGGTTTGCACTCCGGCACGCCTGTCCGCCTGGTGCGCATTCTGGGGCGAGGCAGGCAGTCGCCCGATCTATCAGCAGATGTGCGGCGATCATGATGCGGCCTATGATCTGCAGATCGAAAGCCTGTGCCAAAGCCTGATCACCGCCGGGGCCTATCCCCACAGCCCCGCCCGCGCCGCCCGCGTGCTGCGCACCTGCTCCGAAGGGGTCTGGCTTGATCTGATGATGCCCGAGCCGCCTTATGACCTGACCGAGGGGTTGGCCACACTGATGGCCTGTGCGCAGGCGCTGTTCCCGCTGCATTTCACCGCGCAGGGGCGGATCGACCCAGAGATATAAGAAAAGCCCCGGTTTCCCGAGGCTTGCATCCGTATTTCAGAGATTGTTTATTTTGGTGGAGCCACGCGGGATCGAACCGCGGACCTCTTGAATGCCATTCAAGCGCTCTCCCAACTGAGCTATGACCCCACCGGAGGCGCGACCCTTGGATCGCGATGCCGTTCCTTAATCAAGCCGTCCCCGGCGCGCAAGCGGAAAGTGCCCGCTACGCGCCGAGTCGGATCAGACGTCTTCTTCGTCGCCCGCAACATCGGCCAGTTCGTCCAGCGACACGTTGTCGTCGCTGTCGTCTTCCAGCAGATCGTCATCAACATCGCTGTCATCGACGGGTTCGGCGACCAGCAGATCATCATCGGCGTCCAGATCGTCAACAACCGCATCATCGTCTTTTTCAGGCGCAACGCGCGCGACAACCGACGACGCCATCTTGCGGCGCGCAGATTCGATATCGACCACCTCGCCCGTGTAGGGGCTGATGATCGGAGATTTGTTCAGGTCGAAAAAGCGCTTCCCTGTGGTCGGGCATATACGCTTTACACCCCATTCGGCTTTGGGCATCGGGCATCCTTTGGAAGGCTGGTTTGTCCAGTAAAAAGGTCGCTTGCCACAGGTGCGGGCGGGTGTCAAAGGCTTTCGCGGTGATAATCGCGCGATGATCCTGCGTTGCAGCTGCGTCCAAGATAGGTATCCTGCGCTGACCCCGCAAGAGGATGCGATGCCGATCCTGCCCAGACACCCGCCCGTTGATGTGACTCTGCGCCGTTCAGCCCGCGCGCGGCGCTTTTCGCTGCGTGTCTCTCGGCTGGATGGCAAGGTCACGCTGTCACTGCCGATGCGCGCCCGCGAGGCGGATGCGTTGAACTTTCTGCGTGATCAGGAGGGGTGGCTGCGCACTACTCTGGGCCGGATTCCGCAGATCGCCGGGGTGGAACTGGGCGGCGTCTTGCCC
>JBGSRQ010000516.1:0-5367 GCA_041737515.1 Rhodobacterales bacterium
GCCGGGTCTTCGACCGTGGCCGACAGGCCGACGCGGCGCAACCCGGGCGACAGGGTGGCCAGTCGCGCCATGCCCAGCATCAACTGATCGCCCCGCTTGCTTTCGGCCAGCGCGTGGATTTCATCGACGATCACACGCTGCACCCCTGCAAACATGCGCGGTGCATCTTCATAGCTGAGCAGCAGGGCCAGGCTTTCCGGCGTGGTCAGCAGGATATGCGGCGGATCGGCACGCTGGCGGCGGCGCTGGGTGTAACTGGTGTCGCCTGTGCGATCCTCCACCCGGATTGCAAGGCCCGCGCCTTCGATCGGATGGCCCAGATTGCGGCGGATGTCGGCGGTCAATGCCTTGAGCGGCGAGATGTAAAGCGTGTGCAGGCCGGGGGGCGGTTTTGGTCCCAACTCGGCAAGCGTTGGCAGGAAACCGGCAAGCGTCTTGCCGCCACCCGTGGGGGCAATCAGCAAGGTTGCAGGGTCTTTGGCGCGCGCCAGCATCCCGGTCTGGTGCGGATGCAAGGCCCATCCGCGCGCAGTGAACCATGTGTCAAGGGGGGCGGGCAGGGTGGTCATGCCGGAAAGCTAGGGCAATCTTGGGCTGGCGGAAAGGGCCGCGCCGGCGGTGCAGGGCCGCGTCAAATTCTTTCGAGAAAATTTGCAAGAAGATTCGAATTTTCTTGCGGCGCACCCCGCCGAGGTGACTTGCGCAAATCCGCTTGCCCTTCGGCGCGCGGGTGCCTACCACTCGACCCCATGAAACTGCTTTTTCTGGGTGATGTGATGGGCCGCGCGGGCCGGTCGGCTGTGGCCGAACGGCTGCCGGCCTTGCGCGCCGAATGGGGCCTGGATTTCGTTGTGATCAATGGCGAAAATGCCAGTGCAGGCGTTGGCCTGACCGGCGACCATGCGCGCGCGCTTCTGGCCGCCGGAGCCGATTGCGTGACGCTGGGCGATCATGCCTTTGATCAGAAGGACATGCTGCAGTTCATCGAGACCGAACCGCGCATCATCCGTCCGCTGAATTATGCAAAAGCTGCGCCGGGCAAGGGAGCGCGGCTGTTCACCGCCACCAACGGGCGCAAGGTTCTGGTGGCGCAAGCCTTGGGGCAGGTTTTCATGAAGCGGCCCTTTGATGATCCGTTCAGTGCCGTTGAGGCGGTTCTGAATGCGCATCCCCTGGGTGGAATCGCGCAGGCGGTGATCGTGGATATGCATTGCGAAGCCACGTCCGAGAAGATGGCGATGGGCCATTGGTGCGATGGGCGCGCAAGTCTGGTTGTGGGCACCCACACGCATGTGCCGACAGGCGACGCGCAGATTCTGGCGGGTGGGTGCGGATACCTGACCGATGCAGGGATGTGCGGCGATTATGACAGTGTGATTGGCATGGAAAAGCTGGAGCCGATGCGACGCTTCATCACCGGCATGCCCAAAGCCCGGTTCGAGCCTGCGAACGGCCCCGCCACCCTGTCGGGCGTCTATGTCGAGACGGACGACAAGACCGGCCGCGCTACACGCGTGGCTCCAGTGCGGATCGGCGGGCGGTTGCAGGAAGCGCGTCCTTGAACCGGCGCGCCTTTTTCGTATCGCTTTTGCTGTTGATGGGGCTGGCCTGGGGGTCCACGCAGCCTTTGGGCAAGATAGCCGTATCCGGGGGATACCGTCAGTTCGGGCTGATCTTCTGGCAGCTTGTGATCGGCGGGCTGGTGCTTGGCACGGTCGTGCTGCTGCGGGGCCGGGCGATACCGCTGAACCGCAGCACCCTTGGGTTTGCCGCGATCATCGCGCTGATAGGCACGATCATTCCGAATTCGGCGTTCTATTATTCTGTCGTCCATCTGCCTGCAGGCATCATGTCGATCCTGATTTCAACCGTGCCGCTGCTTGCCTTTCCCATTGCTCTGATGCTGCGCACCGACCGGTTCAGCCCCGCCCGCGCGTTGGGCCTGTTTCTGGGACTGGTGGGGGTTTTGCTGATTGCCGTGCCTGCATCAAGCCTGCCGTCGCGGGCGATGGTGGCCTATCTGCCCATCGCCCTTATCGGGCCATTGTTCTATGCGCTGGAAAGCAATTATGTCGGCCGCTACGGCACCGCTGGGATGGATGCGGTGCAAGCGATGTTTCTGGCCTCGTGCGTCGGAGCAGTCATGGTTTTGCCACTGGCGCTGGGATCCGGCCAGTTCATCAACCCAGTCCATCCCTGGGGCCGCGCTGACTGGGCGCTGGTGGGTTCTTCGGTTGTGCATGCGGTGGCCTATACCACCTTTGTGTGGCTTGCATCGCAGGCAGGCGCGGTATTTGCCGCGCAAACCTCGTATTTCGTGACGGGAACCGGCGTGATCTGGGCAATGCTGCTTCTGGGAGAGCGGTTCTCGGGTTGGGTCTGGGCGGCGCTTGTCGTCATGCTTTTGGGCATGGCGCTGGTGCAGCCGCGCGAAAAGGCGCTTTTGGGCGTTTGACGGCACGGGCAGTTCGGATAAAAGCCGGGTTGGCCAAGGAGATGCAATGCTGGGACTGACCCTGACACAAGACACGCAAGCCCTTTTGGCGATTGCCATTCTGGTCGGCATGTTCGTGATGTTCCTGCGTGAGACCTATTCGGTTGAGGTCGTGGCAGTCGGCGCATCGGGATTGATGCTGGTGCTGGGGCTGATCCCTGCAAACGACATCGCCGGGGTGTTGTCGAACAATGCACCCTGGACCATTGCCGCGATGTTCGTGATCGTGGGCGGCCTTGTGCGCACCGGCGCGCTGAACGTGATCAGCCATCTTGCCGGAAAACACGCGGCCGAGCGTCCGGCAGTGACGCTGATGCTGCTGGGCCTTGCTGTCACGGGCATGTCTGCGTTCGTGAACAACACGCCGCTGGTGGTGGTGATGATTCCGGTCTTTATGCAACTCTCGAAGCAGCTTGCTATTTCTCCATCCAAGCTATTGATACCGCTTAGTTATATGACAATTCTTGGTGGCACTGTCACGATGGTCGGCACATCGACCAACCTTGTCGTTGACGGGGTGGCGCAGGCCAAGGGCATGGCGCCGTTCGGGATATTCGAGGTGACGCCGGTGGGGTTGATGGTCGCATTGGCCGGTCTGATCTATCTTGCCCTTGCCGCGAAACCGCTTTTGCCGGAACGCGACTCGATGTCGAGCCTGTTGAGCGACCGCTCGAAGATGAAGTTTTTCACCGAAGTCGCTGTGCCCGAGGAATCGTCGCTGATCGGCAAGACACTGGAATCGGTCGAGATTTTCAACCGCGAAGGCGTTCGGGTGATTGACGTTCTGCGCGGCGATACCAGTCTGCGGCGCGATCTGGCGGCGGTGGCGTTGGCGGCAGGTGACCGGGTAGTGTTGCGCACACCGATGTCGGAGGTTCTGGGGATGCAGGCCTCGAAAGACCTGCGCACCATCGACAAGCTGAGTTCGGTTGAAACCAACACGGTCGAGGTGCTGATCAGCCCCGGTTGCCGGATGATCGGGCGCAGCCTTGGCTCGTTGCGATTGCGCCGCCGGTACGGGGTCTACCCGCTGGCCGTGCACCGGCGCAATCAGAACATCGGGCGGCAGTTGGATGATCTTGTGGTGCAGGTTGGCGACACGCTGCTGCTGGAGGGTGCGATGACGGACATACAGCGCCTTGCCACCGACATGGACCTTGTCGATGTGGCGCATCCGACCGAACGCGCCTATCGCCGCAACAAGGCCCCGATTGTGGTGGCGGTTCTGATGGCGGTGGTCGTGTTGGCGGCGCTGAACGTGGCGCCCATTCAGGTATTGGCTTTTGTGGGCGTGGCGGTCGTGCTTGTGACCCGCTGCATTGATCCGGATGAGGCGTTCGGCTTTATCGACGGGCGGCTGATGGCGCTGTTGTTCGGGATGCTGGGTGTCGGCGCGGGACTGGAGCATTCGGGCGCGGTGGAAAAGCTGGTGGGTTGGGTCGCACCGTCAATGCAGGGTTTGCCGCCCTACATGCTGGTGTTCGCGGTTTACGCGCTGACCTCATTTCTGACCGAGGTCGTGTCGAACAACGCCGTGGCAGTCATCGTGACACCTGTGGTGATCGGCCTTGCCTCGTCGCTGGGGGTGGATCCGCGCCCGCTGGTGATTACCGTGATGATCGGTGCTTCGGCTTCGTTTGCCACCCCCATCGGCTATCAGACGAACACGCTGGTCTACGGCCCTGGCGGTTATCGGTTTACCGATTTCCTGCGGTTTGGGGTGCCTTTGAACGTGATCTGCTGCGTCGTCGTCACGGTGCTGGTGCCGATGCTTTACGATTTCTGACCCCGCTTGCGGCCCCCCCCGGCCTTCGGCTATACGGCCTGACAGCCGAAAACCAAGCATCGGAGACGGGTCATGGCAGGCCATTCAAAATGGGCGAACATCCAGCACCGCAAGGGGCGACAGGACAAGTTGCGCTCCAAGCTTTTTTCAAAGCTGGCAAAGGAAATCACCGTTGCCGCCAAGATGGGCGACCCCGATCCCGACAAGAACCCGCGCTTGCGTCTGGCCGTCAAGGCCGCCAAGGCCGTGTCCTGCCCCAAGGATGTGATCGACCGCGCCATCAAGAAATCCATGGCCGGGGATGCCGCCGATTACACTGAAATCCGGTACGAGGGCTACGGTGCCAACGGCATCGCGATCATCGTCGAGGCGATGACCGACAACCTGAACCGCACCGCCAGCAATGTGCGCAGCTATTTCACCAAATCAGGTGGCAATCTGGGCCAGACCGGATCGGTGTCGCATGGCTTTGACCGGGTGGGCGAGGTGTCATACGGCGCTGATGCTGGGTCCGCCGATGATGTGATGATGGCGGCTTTGGACGCCGGGGCCGATGATGTGGAATCCGACGACGAGGGGCATTGGATCTACTGCTCGGTCGAGGCTTTGACCGATGTGTCGGATGCGCTGGAAAAATCGCTTGGCGAAAGCCTTGAGACAAAGCTGATCTGGAAACCGCAGACCCTGACCGAGGTTGATCTGGAAACCGCTCAGAAACTGATGCGCCTGATTGATCTGCTGGAAGAGGATGACGACGTGCAGACCGTCACCCACAACTTTGACATTCCCGAAGATGTGGCGGCCCAACTGGACGCGTGAGGCATTTCGCGAAACACCGGAAAGGTGCCAAATCACCTGCGGCCTTGAAATCCCTGATTTCAGGTTGCGGCAGGGGTCACATTTTTCGCGAAGTGCTGACGGGATTTGGCGGTTGGCCCCGGCCTCCAAAGCCGCCGGGGTCGGGCGATGCACCGTGCAAGAGCTGGAGGGGGCCTTGTCGCGCATCCAGATCGCGCCGATTGGGCATGCCCTTGCCCTTGCCCTTGCCCTTGCCCTGCGCGACCGCGCCGTGCGCCTGCCCGCGATG
>JBGSRQ010000519.1:0-3691 GCA_041737515.1 Rhodobacterales bacterium
CGCACCCGCGTCGCCTGGAGCCCCGACGCGCTCGTGCTCTTCCGCTGAGACCCTGCGGAGCGCGCGCCTTTCGCCTCGGACGCGCGGGGCGCGCGTCCTCAGGGTGCCTCCGGCGGGGATATTTGCAGAACGGAAGATGGAGTGGGCAGCTTTCTTTGGGCGCGCTCAGGCGTCGGGCGGGAGCAGGCCAAGGCCCCGCAAATAGATGCCGATGCCCGCCTCGAGCAGGTCCTCGGGCGGGAACGGGCTGCGCGCGCCCGGCGTGCCGCGTGTGAACAATTCCACCACGCCATGACTCATGGCCCAGATATGGGCGCTGAACATCGCGGGCGGAGGCCGTTTCTCGGGCGGGATATGGGCCGAGAGGGCCGTCGCCGCCTTTTCAAGCACGCCGCTTGCACGGGCTGCAACAAGGGCGAGGTCGGGGCTGCTGTTCACCGACAGGCCGCTTTCAAACATCGCCTTGTAATGTCCCGGATACTTGCGCGCAAAGGCGAGGTAGGCGCGGCCCGTCGCCTCGAAGGCGGCGAGTGCGGTCGGCTGGCCGTTGTTGTAGGCATAGTCCATCAGCGCGGCGAAGATCTCGTAGCCCTGCCGCGCCGCCTCTGCGATCAGTTCGTCGCGGCCCGCGAAGTGGCGGTAGACGGCAGCGGGGGTCACGTCGGCCGCCTTTGCCGCCTCTGACAGCGTGAACCCCTGCGGGCCCTTTTCGGAGATCAGGCCCAGCGCCGCATCGACCAGAGCCTGGCGCAGGTTGCCGTGATGATAGCCGCGTTTCATCCTATTCGGGCGACCACAAGTCCGGGCCGCCGCATATCTGCGGATCAATCGTGCCGATCAACGCCGCATCCTTGCCCGCAAATTCAACCGCGTTCAGCACCGTCTGAATCGCCGCAATCCGCGCACGCTTCTTGTCATCGGACAGGATCACCGTCCAAAGCGCGGGCAAGACGTTGGTGCGTTTGAACATCTCATCAATCGCCACCGAATAGGCATCCCATTTCTTCAGCCCCTCGATGTCGATGGTGCTGAGCTTCCACTGTTTGAGCGGGTCTTTCTCGCGCGCAAGAAACCGGCGCAACTGTTCGGCCTGTCCCACGTTGAGCCAAAGCTTGACAAGCGTGATGCCGTCATCCGCCAGCATCCGTTCAAAACTGGGAAGCTGGTGAAAGAAGGACTCTTTCTGTTCGGGCGTGCAAAAACCGAAAACCGGTTCAACGACGGCGCGGTTATACCAACTGCGATCGAACATCACGATTTCACCGGCGGCGGGCAGCCAGTCGACATAGCGCTGGAAATACCACTGCGTGGCCTCGCGGTCTGACGGCTTGGCCAAGGCTACCACATTGGCGACGCGGGGGTTCAGGTTTTCACGCATCGTGTCGATGGTGCCGCCCTTGCCTGCGGCATCGCGGCCTTCGAAAAGCACGACGATGCGCTTGCCGGTGGCCTTTACATCGGCCTGAAGGCGCACAAGCTGCCGTTGCAGACCGTCCATGATGGCGGTGTAATCCTTGCCTTTCATCTCGTCGGTATAGGGAAATGAGTCTGACAGGATGTCGTCCTTGCCGGCCTTTTCAATCGCCTTGCGCACCGCCTTGGGAGCCTTGTCCGTGAAATAGGTGCTGATCGCGCCGTCGAAAGGAAGATCCATTCCCGCCTCCTTGATGTTGTGGCGGCCAGTATGGCGATTGGCGCGGTCAGCGCAATCCGGCACGGGTGGCGGCGCGGTCGATGGCGGCGATCACATCCGCCTCGTTCGAGTGCTGCGGCATGTGGCCGACACCGGGCAACACGGTCAGATTGGCGCTTTCCAGCAGCTCTGACAGGGGCCTTGCATGCACCGCCAATGGCACGATGGTGTCAGCATCGCCGTGGATCAGTTCGATCGGCATCTTCAGCGTGCGATAGCTTGGTTTCAGATCAAGGATCTGCTGTTTCAGCGCCGCCACCTGCTGCGCGTTGAAGCGGAAACTGTCGCGCCGAAGGGTCAGGCCGATGCCGATGTAATCGGCGTATCCAGCGGGTGGCGTGGCGGGGGCAAAGATGCCCGCAACCTCTTTGCGCGCGGTGGCGTCGCTGACAAAGGCGGTGATCAGCGGTACCACGGTAGCACCGCCCAGCGCGCTGGCGGTCACTGCGTTCGCGGCCCCCAGCCCCCCCTCCCACGGCATCGTGGCACCAGACACGATGACCAGCGCTGCGGTGCTGTCAGGATCGGCCACGCCCCATGCCATTGTGATGGCGCCGCCGTAGCTGTGGCCCAGAACGATGGGGCGTTTCACGCCAAGCTGCGCGGCCGCATTGCGCAGCAGCCTGGCCTGTGCCGTTACGCTGATCGTGCGGTCGCCCAGATCGCCGGTCCAGCCCAGACCGGGGCGGTCGAACGCAATCACGCGGTAACGGCCTTTCAGCTTGTCGACCAGCGAAAAGGTGAAGTCGCGCAAATTGCCGCTGGCCCCGTGCAACAGCACAAGATCGGGGCCGGAGCCCGCAACAAAGGCGTGCACCTTCACACCATCCACCGTCAGAATCTGACCGATGGGCGGGTAGTCTCGGTTCGCCTGCGCCTCGCGGTCAGAGGCAATCTTACCAACGCCGGCGCAGCCCGCGACAACAGAGGCAGCAAGGATGAGGCTAAGCACCAATCTGGGCAAGGTCATAAGGTGTGGTCTGATATATTTCGTTGATCCAGTTACCATATAGAAGGTGCGCGTGGCTTCTCCACCGGTTCAGGGGCGCATTCGCGGGATTGTCATCGGGGTAATAGTTCAACGGCACGTTGATCGGCGTTCCTGCTGCAACATCGCGGTCATATTCCTGTTTCAGCGTGTCGCTGTCGTATTCCATGTGATCAAAGACATACAAGGCGCGGTGTGCCGGATCGTCTACAAGACAGGGGCCGGTCAGAGGGTTGCCCAGCAGTGTCGTGAGGCCCGTCACGGCCGAAATCTCGGCCTGCCGCATTTCTGTCCAGCGTGACACGGGCGTGACCAGATCATCCGAAAAGCCCCGCAGAAACGGCGAGGCGGGCACAAGATTGCGCTGGCGAAAACAGCCGAACGCCTTGGCCGCCAGCATGTGTTTGGGCACGCCGTGGAAATGGTTGATCATCGCCATCCCGCCCCAGCACACGCCGAAGGTGGAATGCACGTTGGTTTGCGTCCAGTCCATCACCTCTTGCAGTTCATCCCAATAGGTCACCTCGGAAAACGGCAGGTGTTCGATGGGCGCGCCGGTGATGATCAGCCCGTCAAAGCGTTCTGCCTTCACCTCCTGAAAGGTGCGGTAGAATTCTTCCATATGTTCGGCGGCGGTGTTGCGCGAGGTGTGGTCGGACATCCGGATCAGGTGCAGGTCGATCTGAAGCGGTGTCGCCCCGATCAGGCGGGCGAACTGGTTTTCGGTCTGAATCTTTTTCGGCATCAGGTTCAGAAGGCCGATGCGCAGCGGGCGAATCTCCTGCGTCTCGGCCCGTTCTGGCGTCATCACCATGACGCCTTCGTTCCGCAGAACGGTAAAGGCGGGCAGGGTTTCGGGCAGGGTGATGGGCATTTTGATCTCGTGTCTGGGAAAGCGGTTAGCTATGGCACGGGGCCGTTGGGTTCAAGCGGCGCGACCGTCGATGGCTTTGGCGATCAGGGCGTTCAGGTCGGCCATGTCGCGCACCTGCGCCACGTCCTCGGCGGCG
>JBGSRQ010000008.1:0-16575 GCA_041737515.1 Rhodobacterales bacterium
CCCAAGTCGTCACGTTCGGCGCGCGCTCGCACGATCGAGAGGTCGGTTGGTCCGCCCAGCGGAGCTGAACCCGCCTGCACCAGTTTCATGCCGTTGTAGTCCATCGGGTTGTGCGAAGCAGTGATCTCCAGGCCGCCACATGCGTCGAAATGCGTGGTCGCATGATACATTTCTTCCGTGCCGCAAAGGCCAAGGTCCAGCACCTCAACCCCTTCGTCGACCAACCCCTGAACCGACGCCGCCATCAGCCCAGCCGATGATTCACGGCAATCCCGGCCGATCACGATGCGCCGCGCACCAAGCACCTGCGCAAAGCCGCGCGCGATGCGGTGGACGATGGCCGGGTTCAGCTCGCTCCCCAGTCGACCGCGAATGTCGTAGGCCTTGAAGCAGGTCAGCTGCATGAAAATCCCTGTTCCGATGCACCAGACCTATCACGCCACTGCCTCCCCACGCAAATTCAAGCAATGCGTTTGGCGCTTTTCCCGGCGCGGGGGGTTTTGTAGGGTGGGCCCTACAGGGGGACCGCCGGTGACCGACGACACATCAACGCCGATGATGGCGCAGTATCTGGGCATCAAGGCGCAGCATCCGGGCGCGATCCTGTTTTACCGGATGGGCGATTTTTACGAGATGTTCTTTGACGATGCGGTGGCTGCTTCGGCGGCGCTGGACATCGCGTTGACAAAGCGCGGGTTGCACCTCGGCGCGGATATCCCGATGTGCGGCGTGCCGGTTCATGCCGCCGAAGGCTATTTGCTGACGCTGATCCGCAAGGGCTTTCGGGTTGCCATTGCCGAGCAGATGGAAGACCCCTCAGAAGCGAAGAAACGCGGTTACAAATCGGTCGTGCGGCGCGATGTCGTGCGGCTGGTGACGCCCGGCACGCTGACCGAAGACTCGCTTCTTGAACCCCGGCGGCACAACTATCTGTGCGCCTTGGCACAGGTTCGCGACGAGGCGGCACTGGCATGGGCCGATATCTCGACCGGAGAGTTTCGCGTGATGCCCTTTGCGTTGTCCCGCCTTTCGCCCGAACTGGCCCGCCTTGCCCCAAGCGAAGTTTTGATGGCCCAGAAAAGTGGCGATCTGGCTGGTTTAGTGACCGATTTAGGGGCCAGTGTCACCGAACTGGATGCACGCAGTTTTGATAGCACCAATGCCGAACGCCGCCTTTGCGCCCTGTTCGGTGTGGAAACGCTGGAGTCGTTTGGTGCCTTTGGCCGGGCCGAACTGGGCGCGATGGGCGCGCTTGTCGATTACCTTGACCTCACGCAGCGGGGTAATCTGCCTTTGCTGCGCCCCCCCTTGCGAGAGATTGCGGGTGGCACGATGCAGATTGATGCTGCAACCCGCCGCAATCTGGAAATCACCGCCAGCATGGGCGGCGGGCGCGATGGGTCGCTGCTTTGGGCTGTGGATCGCACCGTTACGGCGGCAGGAGCGCGGTTGCTGGAGCGTCGGCTCTCCAGCCCATCCTGCGATCTTTCGGTCATTCATCACCGGCATGATGCCGTGCGGTTCATGCTGGAAAAGGGCCGTTTGCGCGAGGATCTGCGCGCTGATCTGCGCCGCGTGCCGGACATTGACCGCGCCCTGTCCCGGTTGGCGCTTGATCGCGGCGGACCTCGGGATCTGACGGCGATCCGGTCCGGCCTGACGCAAGCTCAAGCGATTGCAACGCGTCTGTCAGGTCCGATGCCGCAGTTGATCTCCGACGCTGCCGCGTCTTTGACCGGATTTTCGGCGCTGATCGACCTTCTGGATCGCGCATTGGTGGCCGAACCGCCGCTTCTGGCACGGGATGGCGGATTCATCGCCACCGGATACGACACCGAACTGGATCAGACCCGCAAGCTGCGTGACGAAGGGCGCGGGATCATCAGCACGATGCAGGCCGATTATGCGGCTGTGACCGGCATTGCCTCGCTGAAGATAAAGCACAACAACGTGCTGGGCTACTTCATCGAGACGACACCGGTGCATGCAGAAAGGATGCAGTCTGCCCCGTTGAACGGAACCTTCATCCACCGCCAGACGACCGCCGGGCAGGTTCGCTTTACCACGATTGATCTGTCGCAGATCGAAACCCGGATTCTCAATGCCGGAAACCACGCGCTTGAGATTGAAAAGCGGCTCTATGCAAAGCTGAACGAAGCGATCCTGTCGGAACATGCCGGAATCGGAGTTGCCGCGCGGGGCCTGGCGGAAATAGATCTTTCTGCCGCCTTTGCTGACCTTGCGTCCGATGAGGATTGGTGCGAGCCGCGCGTCGATGACAGCCGGGCCTTTGCTGTAACCGGTGGCCGACATCCGGTTGTCGAACGTGCGTTGCGGCGGCAATCGGGCACGGCTTTTGTTGCGAATGATTGTGTGCTGACCACCAATCAAACCCCTGCCTTGTGGCTTTTGACAGGGCCGAACATGGCGGGCAAGTCCACTTTTCTGCGCCAGAATGCGATCATTGCACTCCTTGCGCAGTCGGGCAGTTATGTTCCCGCAACGTCGGCCCATATCGGCCTTGTCAGCCAGTTGTTCAGCCGCGTTGGTGCGTCGGATGATCTTGCCCGAGGGCGTTCGACCTTCATGGTGGAAATGGTCGAGACGGCAGCGATCCTGAATCAGGCCGACGACCGCGCTTTGGTGATCCTTGACGAAATCGGGCGGGGTACGGCCACTTATGATGGTCTCTCCATCGCGTGGGCGACGCTGGAGCATCTGCACGAAGTCAACCGCTGCCGTGCCTTGTTCGCCACACATTACCACGAAATGACGGCACTGGCAGGCAAGCTTGTGGGGGTAGAAAATGCGACCGTCGCCGTCAAGGAATGGGACGGCGACGTGATCTTTCTGCACGAAGTTCGCAAGGGTGCGGCTGACCGGTCTTACGGTGTGCAGGTGGCGCGGTTGGCAGGTCTGCCACCCGCGGTGATCGAACGTGCAAAAACCGTTCTTGAAGCACTGGAGTCCGACGAGCGTGAGGGCGGCAAGCGGGTGCTGGTCGACGATCTGCCGCTGTTTCGCGTGCCCGTCCCACAGGCCGTGATCTCCAAAACATCAGCCATCGACATTGAACTGCGCGAGGTTCAGCCCGACACCCTGACCCCGATGGATGCGCTGCAATTGGTGTATCGGCTCAAGTCCCTGCTTGCACAGCCGTGACCGGCGTCAGGGCAGAACCGTGTGGTTCGGAGAGCCTTCCACAATCACGCCACCATGGCTGGTGATCGAGCCCAGATAAGCCACAGGCATGCCGTCGCAAGTGGCCATGCTGGACCCAAGCGTGATCGTGGCGGTGCAGGCCGTCAGATCACCAACCCGCGCGATGGGTCGGCCGTCGACAAGTGCGGTGCCACCTGTGGTTATGGCGTTTGGCCCGCAGATCGGGCAGATGTGTTTGTCTCCGACGCGGGCTACTGGCAACATCTTAGGTCTCCGTATTTGCGGGGCATTCTTCAACCAGCGGCAATGCATCGTTTGCCGCCCCCTGAAGTGCCGGTACCTGCGCCATCCCCATGCCGCCCATCTTCACCATGCCTTTCAGCTCGATCTTCGGCGCCTCAAGCGTGATGCCAGAGCTGTCGATGGTGATCTTGCCCCCCGGCCCCTTGATCACGAATTTCTCGAACGCCATCAGAGTGTGGGTCTTGGTATTGTTGGTGATCGACTGATTGACGTTCAGGGTATAGCGGCCCTTGACGGTTTCCTCCACATTCCGGCCCACCTGCACCAGATGATCGGCAAAGATATCCTGCTTGTGGATGTTTCCGACGCGGTGGATGTGATCTTTCCCGTATTTCTCGATCTGGTTCTGGCCAACGGTGTAGGTTACGTTGTTGCCGATGGTATGGCTGGCATCGCGCGTCACGGCCTCGGTATGGTCCTGCCCGACGGTAATGCTTTTGTCGCGGCCTATCGCTTCGGTCTGATCGCGACCAATGGTCTTGGCACGGTCGTTCAGAATTTGGATCTCGTGATCCTTCTGGCCGTGCATGTAAATCAGTTCGCGGTCTTTCTCATCTTCGAAGGTCAGCTCGTTGAAGCCGCTGCCCTGATGCGTGTTTGTCTTGAACACCGATTTCGTCTTGTCGCCGGGCAGGCTGTAGGGTGGCATGTTGCGCCCGTTGTAGACACAGCCGGTGACCAACGGCTTGTCGGGGTCACCTTCCAGGAATTCAACCACCACTTCCATGCCGATGCGCGGAATGATCATGCCCCCCCACCCGCTTGAGGCCCAGTTCTGGCTGACCCGGCAGCGCATCGAGATCTCGGCGTTCAGATCCCAGTGGAACCGCACAAGGATACGGCCGAATTCGTCGCAATCAATCTCGCCCTCACCCACGACCACTGCCGTTTGCGGGCCATAGATCAGCGGTGCCGGGGTTTTCAGTTCGGGCACGATGGGGGCAGTGGCATTGGTCAGCACATAGGACGCGGTAAAGGCGTAACCGTCACTGTCCAACCCGCCAGAGCCGTAGGAATCCGACACATAGGAATGTTGCGCGATCAGACAGAGATAGGTTTCGTTTTTCAGCCCCGGCACCTGATCGCCGGTCAGCTTGACCTTCTGTCCTGAATCGAGGGTCAGACAGTTGCCCAACGCCCGGTGCCGCCTGTCTTGCGCGCGTTCCTGCATCGTGCGCAGGGCGACAACGCCCTTGCCTTCGCCCTGCTCCAGATAGTCGCCGGGATAATCATAGGCTTCGATGGTGCCTTCGGCATAGGCTGCATCACCAATGCGGTCGACTTCCATCACGGAAGTCGGACTTTTGAAATTGTAATCGGTCAGACGCACGGCGCCAGTTGTCAGATTGCGTTCGGGGAACCATTCCCAGAAATGCTCCTCGTCTTCCTGATAATCACCGTCGATGCCTTTATACTCGCGCTCTTCGCCGGGCAGATAATCGTGTTCTTCAACCGAATCCGTCAGGGTCAGGGTGTGGTTTCCGTCGGTGTGGACGAAATGATAGTTGATGCCCGCGCGTTCCATCAGGCGGCAGGCAAAGGCCAGATCGCTTTCCCGATACTGAACGGTGTATTCCTGTGCCGCATAGCTCTTGGTCAGCCGCTGCTTCATCGCAGGTTTGCCAAGGCTGGAATAGGGACCAAGAAGTTCGGTCAGAATGTCGGGAATTGTCTTGTTGTGGAATATCCTCTGGTTCCGGCGACGGCCCGCCAGCCAGAACCATGGCCGCAAAACGATGGTATACCGGTTGCCGTTCTCGCCGGTTCCGGCCCATTTCGCCTGCGTCACAATGCCATTGAAAAACCGATCACTGTGGTTTCGGGTGGCGAACTTGATGGTCGCGCTTGTTCCGATCAGTGCGTCAAAATTGATATTTGTTTTCGCGGACAGCGCATCAACTTGATATTCAAAAAGACCGCTCATGCGGTCGGCGCCTGTAAAACGCAAAAGCACCAGAACGTCTTCGCCCAGAACAGTGGATAATTGGCCAAGTCGCGCGGCCTGCTTAAATGGATCAGGCATCTGTCAAACCTCTAAAGAAACATCAATTCCATAATGATACCATGAAGTGTGTGTTCGACAATCCACAAACACGCAGGCAATTGGAACGGTATTCTGACCTTTCGGGTGCGGCTTTACCGCAGCGAGAATGGAACCAGTGCCAGCCGCGCGCGACGGTCGACGCTTTCGCGCAGCTTGGGAAAGAAATCTGCCGCAAGAAAACCATTGTGCGTGTCCAGCGCGGTCGGTCGGCTGCCGCTGGCGATGGCCAGCAAGAGCTGACGTGTATCGCGCGCGCCCCCAAAGCGCGACATCGGCACATCAAACCTGACCTGAGCGCCCACAAAAGACATATACTGCCCCAGATCCTGCACCACACCGTTATCGTCGACGACCATTAGGGAAACATAGGCCCCGCCCGCATTGTCGATCGTGCCGGTCAGACGCTCGCCGCTTGCGATATCGGCAGAGGTGAGATTGACCGCCAAACTGAACGCCGGATACTGCGCCGACTCGCGCACAAAATTCAGCGCATCGCATTGTCGCGCGTCGATCAGTTCGGCCGTCTGTGGTGGAACCGGGCTGACATTGGCCAGAAGTTCGCCAGCAAAACTGCGGATATCGGCTTCGTTTGCCGCCACAAATTCCAATGCGGTTGTCCCGGCACTGCTACGTTTGGGATATGCAACGAGGCAGGGCAAAGCCAACTGACCCCGGATGCGCGCAAGGAAAGGGTCGCTTTGCCCGCCGGGTTGCTGCTGCGAAACTGTGCCTGCGTCTGGCGGTGGCGGGGCGGGCGGAACTTCCGGCGGCACGATCGAGGTGACGGGCGAAGTGACGGGCGAGATAACTTCGACTGCCGAGGCCGAAACGGCTGGCTGCACCGCCTGATCCACTGGTTCTGACCCGACTGGCGCGATAAGGTACGGCGCCGCAGAAACTGCCGCAGACCCCGCAATGGATGCTATCTCATCCGTGTCGGGCCGCAGCGCGGATATTGGTTCCGGCGGCCCGATCGCCGCAACCTGTGCTGGCGCAACAGGGTCGGGCTGCGTCACAACGTCTTCTTCGGGTGCAACGACACTGGCGATCTGTTCCTCGACCGGGGCAACCGGCGCTATCTCCTCCACCGAGGGGGATTCGGGAGTGATCTCCTCCGGTGCGGTGGCCGCGATTTCGTCGGCGGCGGGGGCGGGTGGCTGCTCGTCCGGCACCGGCACTGCCACCGGGTCGCCTGGCAATTCAATTGTATCGGGCGCACTGACCTCCAGCGTTGTTAGCGTCATGGTCAGCGGCACGGTCTTTTCGCTGTCGAGGCTGGCCAGACTGATCATCGGGGCAACAACATAAGCAATGATCGCCGAATGTGCGACAATCGAAAGCGAGAATGATCCGAGCCAACGCCCCCCGTCGCGCCCCCCGGTCATGGCTGGACCTTGCGGCGCAGCGTCACAAGCCGCAGGTCGATGTCCGCCAGGTCGGGCCGGGTCACGATATCCAAGAGACTTTGCGCCGGGGCGTCGCGCCCGATCAGCACATGCAACACGACGGGTTGCGCCAGGTTCTGTAGCGCCACCGCCAAAAGCTCGGGGGCAACGGTCTGCCCGTCAAGTTCCCACCCGCCATTTGCCTGCACATCCAGAATCGGTTTGGGCAAACGGTCCAGGGGCAATTCGGTGGTTTCCGAAAGCTCGACCTCGGCAGCGGACCGGTTTGCAAGTTGACCCGATGTCAGAAAGAAAAAGATCATCAACAAAACAAGGTTGACGATGGCCAACGACACATCAATGGTCGCCCGGTTGCGTTGCGCGGGCAGAAGGCGCCTCATATCTCGCCCCCGTTGGCCAGTTTGACCTGAACGATGCCGCCTGCCGACAATGCCTCCAGCACCGATGTCATGTCTTGAACACGGGCCTCGGGCCGCACGATCAGCACCACGCTTGTCGTGCCGGCAAGGGCAAGCGCCTGTGTCAGATCAGCGACCCGGTCGATCGCAAAGATCTGACCCGCGACCTTGATCTGCGCATTTTCAATCGTCCATATCGCAGCATCCGGCGAATTGGCGGCCGTCTGCTCCGTTCCGGCACCTGACGCAGAACCCGGCACCTTAGCGCCGCCCTTCAACGGCAAAAGCGAATACGGCGTAATATTGGACGACAGCATGAAAAAGATCAAAAGCTGAAACATCGCATCGGCCAATGGCGTCAGGCTGATCCGATAGCGCCGCGACGATCTGGCGGGCAGCAGCGTCTTGTGTTTCAGCGACATGGCCGGAACCCCGTCAGCGCCGGGCGTCCGGCGCCTCGACCCGCCCGTGAATGGCAACTGAAATCAGCGTCTCGATCGACTGACGCTCATTCTCGATCCGGCCTTCGAACCAGGTGGCGATGAAATAAGTGACAAGCGCAATTGCCAGCCCTGCCGCAGTGGTCGTCAGCGCGGTCCAGATGCCGCCTGCAAGAACCGCCGGGTCGGCTACCCCGCCTTCGGACGCAGACAACGCACCAAAGGCATCAATCATGCCGATCACCGTGCCCAGCAACCCCAGCATCGGCGCGGCCTGCACTACCGTTTCCAGGATGCGCATCCGTTGCGTCATTGCACCCATTTCCTGCAGCGCGGTCTGACGGCCCAGTTCTTCGGCATAATCCTGATCATCGGGGCGGGACCGCAGGCTGACCAGCACCGCCTGCAGCACCCGCGCAAGAACCGTCTTGCGGGCGGATGCTGACCGCAGCGCCTCATCCGTGCGCCCGCCCAGCCAATCCTTGATGATCGATTCAGCCGCAGCCGTTCGCCCCACGCCCATTCTGGCAAACTGGAACAGTTTGAAGAACGCCACAGTCAGCGCCATCACGGACATGACCCCCAGACAAAAGAAAACCGCAAGGGTCGTCGGGTTCACTCCGGAAATATCGGGCAGCGTCATTATATCACCAAACTGGGCATATCAAAGAATATACCCTAAAGGCCAAATTGGATCGAAGATTTCGATGCGGTTGCAAGGCCGTCAATGCAGGTGCCGGGTGTTGCATCGAACCCCGCCATGACGCAGCTGGTCGCTTCATTCACGACAATTCGCGAAATCTGGGTGCAGACCTGCCCCGGCACGTCGAATTGCATGATCTTGGTCTTGCCCACCGGAAGCGCGCCAAAATCCAGCGCCATCAACCGCGTCACGACCCCCGCCGCGTCAAAGACTGCCATCTGAAAGCCGGTCTTGTCCAACGGCCCTGCAAGCCGGTTGTTCACGACATAGGTGAGGCGGCACCCCCCTTCCGGGGTATCCGCCGCTGCGTTCAGTTCCAAGGACAGCTGCGGTGCATCCTGAGCCCGCACCATCGTGCCGCCAGTCAGGATTGCCAAAACGAAAACTGCGGCAAAACAATTCGATAATGTCATGTTATCCCCCGGGATAAACTTTGGAATCAATCAAAAGCTGCAAAAGCTTCATTTCGGATCTTCGGGGGAATGGTCCGGTTTCAGCGGCCCGAGTCAAGCACTGATCTTAGCGGAAAACACCAATTGTCCAGATCGGCCGGATGGTGAAGCGGCCCGCTTTGCCATACGCATCAACGGGACGTATCGACTGCTGCGCCGCGGGCAAAGCCGGCCGCTTGACCCGAACCGAACGTGTTTCGGGCACCAGGACAGACGCCTCTGACAGAACAAAAACCTCTGCGGGCGGGTTGAACCGATCTGTCGGTAAAGTTTGCGACATTGCGGCCCCCGCACAAAGGGCCAAAGCGGCAGAACACGCCGCTGTCAGAGAAATGACTTTACCCTTCATGGTGAACCACCTTTTGTTCGATCCAAGTTGTATTACGGTATCATTGTGAGTGGTTTTCCACAACAATGGGGCAACCTTCGGGCGCGAATATGTTCATTTTGACTCGGAATCACTCTCAACCGTAGTATCCTTGCATCATGTCCCTGTCGCTTGCACCCCTTTTCCGAATGTCGCGCCGGACACTGGTTCCCGTAATGGCGGCGATGACATGTCTGATGTCCGCTCAAGCTGCGCTGGCCGAATTCGCGGTGTGCAACCAATCGTTTGACGTGGTGAACGTCTCGGTCGGGCAATATGAACGGGATGCGTTCATCACGCGGGGCTGGTGGACCGTTGGCCCGAACCAATGCGCAAACATCATCCGTGACAAGCTGGAGGCGCGGTATGTCTATGTCTTTGCACAGGACGTTTTCGGAAACTCCATCCTGAACGGCAGCACGCAGATGTGCATCGGGCCTAAGAAATTCGTCATCAAGGGTGAGACGGATTGTGCCCTGCGCGGCTATATAGAAGTCCCGTATGTCGAGGTTGACACACAAAAGACCGAACGCTGGACCCTGTTCATGACGGCGGCGCAGTAAGATGAAAAGACCGCTCCTCGCAAGCGTGTTCGGGCTTTTGATGTTGCTGGCCGGACCGGCGATGGCCCAGCATCGCGTGGCGCTGGTCATCGCGGGCACGACCACGGGCGACGGCGCCGTTCCATCAGCGCGCGACGATGCGCTGTCGGTATCCGAAGCGCTGTTCGGTCTGGGCTTTCAGGTTACAAGGCTGGAAAACCCATCGGCAGACCGGCTTCGCGCCGCAACCGCCGAACTGGGCAAGGACACATCGCCCGTCGTGGTCTATTTTGTCGGCCATGCCTTCGCGAGGTCCGGCGTCAACTATGTGCAGACTGGTACGCTGCCCGGTGACGATTCGCGTGCCGTCCCGTTGTCCGGGATGATCTCCGACCTGCAAAAGGGCGGTCGCACGCAGACGCTGCTGGTTCTGGACACATGCCACGGCGCGGTCAGCCAGACGCTGCCGGATCAGGGTGCGCTTGCACCCATCGAAAATAAGCCAGATCTGTTTGTGATCTTGCCGCAAGCGCCCGGAAAACCCTGCCCCGCTGATCGGGCCGAGGGGCTGGCACAGATCTTTCTGAACCGGATCAGCGTGGCTGGCGCAGAGTTGAGCGAGACTTTCCCGGTAAGTGTCGAGACGCCTTCCGAACAGGCCGCGATCAAACCGGAAGCGGAGGATTCTGCCCCCGAAGCGCCGGTGCTGACCCCGGCAGAAGCGCCCGTCGGAACCGATACCCCCGCCAACGGGATTTGGGTCAGTTCAACCCTTGCCACACCCTTTGTTTTTCGCGCGGCGCAGAACGGCATGCAACTGACCGCCGAAGATTACCGCATGCTTGACAATCTTGCGCCGGAAGCGCGGGAAAAAATGCTTGCCTTCTGGGCCGAAAATGGCATCGCCGTTGCGGGTGAGACCTCGGTTTTCCCAGCGCCGCCGCAGACACTTGTCGTATCGCCGATCAGCCCGGTAATCGAGGCGATCAGCGTGCTTAGCCCCGTCACCGCAGCAAATGCCACCACGATCACCGGATCGGTGCTGACCCCCGAACAAGTGGTGGTTCTGAACGCCACGACGCCGGCACCGCGCACCCCAAGAGCCGTTCCCGGCACCGGTGGATTGCCGCAACCCTCGATCATATTGGGAGGATTTGTGCCGACTTTGGCCGGATTCGAAGTGCCCGCGGCAGGAACGCAGGATTACACCGATCTCGCGGCCCGGCGCGCCTTGCGCAGCACAGACCCCGTTGCGTTTGAAAACGCGGTAACCAGCGGGGCCTATGACCCCCCGCAGCCGGAACTTGCCCGCGCGATGCAGACCGAGTTGTCAAGGATGAACTGTTATACCGGCGGGATCGACGGGCAATGGGGGAAAGGGTCACGCACGGCCGTTCAGCGCTATTACCAAGTGCTCAATGTGGCAGCCCCAAGCCTTGATCCGACGCAAGACGTGTTCCGCCAACTGCTTCTGAAAGACGAAGTGTCCTGCCCGGCACCTGTGCAAGTCTCGGCTCCGCGCGCGACGAACAATGCCGCAACCACACAACGCACGCCACGCCCCACAACGGCAGCTCCAAGACCCGCTGCGGCGAAACCTGCGGCACCGCCCAAAGCCGCGGCAACGCCACCAAAACGCACCATAGGCAAATCCTTGGGAACCGGCACGTTCCGGTAGCGGCAGGGCAGGGAAATGGAGGTCGATCCGCAATTCAAAAGGTCCGGCCAAAGGTCGCAGCAGCGGCGCGCCCAACGCAGGAACCAGCGCGCGGTTGTGGCCTTGGCCGTTGTGGCTGTGGCAGGCGGGCTAAGCTGGTGGATCTGGGGTGGCGACAGGTCCGCACAGGCGCCCGGGCCAGATGATCTGACCCAGATTGCACAGGGCGCAGAAGGGTCAGAGCCTGGCGACGATCAGACACTGCAGATGCAGTCCGATACCGCAGCCCCGCCCGTGCGCGTGGCGTCTGCCTTTGTTGATATCGCGGGTGATCCCATGATCCTGCGGTTCGAAGGCGCGGGTGATCAGAAATCGACCGACCTTCCCGGCCCGGCTGCACTGGATGCCGCCCGGTTCGGATCGGTGACGCCCAAGCGCTTTGTTCTGGTGCGTGACGAAATGGTGGTGAACGAACGCCAGTTAATCACGGCGCTGCCCTCCAGCCGCGAGGATTTTGCGTTCTTTCAGGCCCAGCGCAACCAGAGTCTGGTCGAGCCTACCGCACCGACCGCGCCGGCCGATCCCGCGCCCAACGCAGCCGCAGGTGATCTTGCTCAGACCGATGGAAGCTGGGGCGCAGCACTTTCGGGCGATGAAGAAACCGCCGCCGCCGACGCATTTACCGAAACGGTGATCCAGAACACAACAAGCGTCACCTATGTCCGCCCCGAGGCGCAACGAACTCCGATCTTTTCCGACATCGTGCTGAAGATGGAGGTGCCGCGCGATTTTGCCGAGGTTCTTACATCGAACGGCTTTGCCGAAGCCCCGGCCAAGGATCTGGCCGAAAAGGCAAAGATACTGGTCCCTGCGCTTGAAAAGATGACCGTCGGCAGCATTCTGGCGATGCGCATCCATCCCGACGCCACTGCGCCCGAGATGTTGCAACTGTCTCTGTACGGCCCCGACGGCTATATCGGGAGCATCGCCCGCATCGCTCCCGGTCAATACGCGAGCGCCGCCGATGCTTGGATCGACGATGACCTGCCCCGCCTTGCGTCCAGGCTGGATGACACGGCACCAGTGTCACCGGGGCAGGAGTTCCGTCTGTTGGATGCCTTCTATTCCGCCGCCATCCGCAACGGCGTGCCGACCACGCTGGTGGGCGAGGCGATTGTGCTGATGTCGCAGGCCTATGACATGGAAGCCATTGCCAGCCCCGGCGATACGATGACACTGCTGTTCGCGCCCGCTCCGGGCAGTGGCGGGCCGGGAGCATCGCAGATTGCCTATGCCGGGATAGACGGACCATCGGGCAAGAAGGCCTGTTATGTGGCACCTGACTCCGACCCATCGGCTGCGGCGGGCACCGCATTTTCGTGCTTTCGCCCCAACACCGGCGGCGGTGGCGGGGCTGCACCCAAGGGCGGGGTACTGGCGGGCGGTCTGATCACACCGACAAGCGGCATCCTGACGTCTACCTTCGGGCCGCGCTTTCATCCGATCCTGAAGGTTGTGCGCGTACATGAAGGTGTGGATTGGGCCGCACCTACCGGCACGCCAGTGGTTGCCGCTGCGGATGGCGTGATCAAGCTTGCGGGCAACGGCGGCGGCTATGGAAATGTGGTCTACATCACCCATGCGGGTGGGGTCGAGACCCGCTACGCCCATTTTGACCGCTTTGCCCCCGTCGCCAGGACCGGGGCATCGGTCAAGGCGGGCGATCTGATCGGCTATATCGGCACCACGGGGCGTTCAACCGGCCCACACCTGCATTTCGAAGTGCGGTTGAACGGCGCACCGGTTGACCCCTTTACCTTTGCCGGGGCCGGACCAACCGTCGTTGCCTCAAGCGGCGGACTTGGTGCGTCCGCTGCCGTCGAAGCCCTGACCGACCGGATCATCCATGTCGAAAGCGGCGGCAGCGCCACTGCCAAGAACGCGCTGTCCAGCGCCACAGGTGCCGGCCAGTTCATCGAAAGCACATGGCTCCGAATGATGAAGGACTATCGCCCCGATCTTTCAGGCAACATGGCACGCCAAGCGCTGCTTGATCTGCGCAATGACCCGACCCTGTCGCGCGAGATGGTGATGAACCTTGCGCGCGAGAACGAGGCGTTTTTGCGTGGGCGCGGGCATCAGATCACGGCGGGCCGACTTTATCTTGCCCACTTCCTTGGGCCAGCGGGGGCCAGCACGGCGCTGTCGTCACAGGATGGTCAGTCGATTCTGGATGTGATGGGGACAGGCGTGGTGGGCGCGAACCCGTTCCTGAAAGCCTATACCGTGGCTGATCTGAAAAACTGGGCCGAACGCAAGATGACCGGTGCCAGCGGGGCCGCGATCCCGTCGCTTCCCGCACCGGTCATCATCCCCGAGGCAGTAAAGGTTTACATGAGTCTGGTCGACGCGATGATCGCCCCCTCAGAGCCCGAAGAAGATCAGACAGACGGCACACAACCGGGTGCGCCGCCCGAATAGCCGGGTCGGGTCAGCGCCCGACGCCCGCCTTGAACGCTTCTTTCACCGCCGACTCGAAACCCTTCTTGATGACAAATTCCTTGACCATGCCGGATGTCACTTTCTTTGCGATGCCGCCGCCCGCCATGGACACCCCGCGCGAGAAATATGCGGCATAGATGCCATCCAGAACCAGCCCCTTGGCAAAGTTCAAAAACATGTTCGCAGCCATCGTCGGAAAATCACCGTCACGCAAGATCACGTCAGGTTCGACCCGCGCCTGCATCGCGACTTCGGTTACGGCAGAGCCTTCAAGCGAGATCGGCGACAGTTTCGCGGCACCCCATTCGCCCCAGCTAACCTTGCCATCCTTGTTGCCATCGCGGTCATCATAGAACGCGACGACGGAGACGGCTGTATTTCCCATGAAGCCGATCGCGCCGATCGGCTTATCTCCAAACTTGGTGATCAACACCCAGTCCATTGAATTTGCAGGCATTTGCGTTCTCCCATCAAAAAAAAATAACCAGACTAACCTAGCCGAACCGATATCCGATCCGGCCATCTTCCATGACCACTTCAACAGTGGTCATCCGCTCTCCCGATACCATCCGGTTGAGAACCTGCCGCGAAAGATCGGGCAGTATGGAGTTGGTGATGATGTTGTCGATCATCCGCCCGCCACTATCAGGGTCGCGGCACTGCTCGACAATATGCGACAGCACATCATCACCGTATGACATGACAGCCCCGTGCGCGCCCTTAAGACGCTTGGCCACCGCCCCGAGTTTCAGTTTCGTGATTCCCGCCAGCACTTCGGTGCCCAGGGGGAAATAAGGAATCGTTACAATCCGCCCCAACAGCGCGGGCGGAAACACCTGTTGCAGCGGCGGCCTTAGGGCGGCCTCGACCTCTTCGACATCGGGCGTCACATTGCCGGCCTCGGCCATTTCCATGATGACTTCGGTGCCGACATTCGAGGTCAGCAGGATCACGGTATTCTTGAAGTTGATCGGGCGGCCGTTGCCGTCTTCCATTATGCCCTTGTCGAACACCTGAAAGAAAAGCTCATGCACATCGGGGTGGGCCTTTTCGATCTCGTCCAGCAGGACCACCGAATAGGGCTTGCGACGGACTGCTTCGGTCAGCCGCCCACCCTCGCCGTAGCCCACATAACCCGGAGGCGCACCTTTCAGCAGGCTGACGGTGTGCGCCTCTTGGAACTCTGACATGTTGATGGTGATGATGTTCTGCTCGCCGCCATAAATAGCCTCGGCCAAAGCAAGTGCGGTTTCCGTCTTGCCGACGCCAGAAGGGCCGCACAGCATGAAAACACCGATCGGTTTGTTGGGGTTGGAAAGCCCCGCGCGGCTAGTCTCGATCCGCTTGGCGATCATCTTCAGCCCGTGATCCTGACCGATGACACGTTCGCGCAGGTTGTCGGCCAGTTGCAGGATGGATTGAAGCTCATCGGCAACCATCCGGCCTGCGGGAATACCTGTCCAATCCGAAATGACGGCCGCGACCGCCTGTTCATCGACATGGGCATAAACCATCCGGTCATCGGGGTTCGTCGCCTCCAGCACCGCCATCTGTGCCAACATGTCGGAGCGGAGTTTTTCGGGGTCGGGCGTTTCTTCGCCCTCGGCGGCTTCCGCGCCTTCTGCAAGTGACAGGCGCAGGCGCAGGATGTCGTCGACAACCAGCTTTTCCGCCTCGTATTTCGCTTCGGTCTCGGCCAGATCGACCCGCAGCTTTTCGGCCTGCGCGCCCGCTTCAACCAGCCGGTCTTCATTCGCCTCGCCAAGATCGCGCTGGGCGGTCTTGCCCGCCATTTCGGTCTCCAGCGCCGCAATCGCCTCTTTCAGATCGGCGATTTTTGCGGGTGTGCTGGCCTGACTGACCGCCACCCGCGCGCAGGCGGTATCCAGCAGAGATACCGCCTTGTCGGGCAACTGTCGTGCGGGGATGTATCGCGCCGACAGGTTTACGGCCGCAACAATGGCCTCGTCCGAAATGCGCACGCCGTGATGTTTTTCCATCGGCCCAAGCACGCCGCGCAGCATATAGGCGCAGCGGGTGGTGTCGGGTTCATCCACATTCACGGGCTGAAACCGGCGGGTCAGGGCAGGGTCCTTTTCGAAATACGTCCGGTATTCGGCAAAGGTCGTGGCCCCTATGGTGCGCAATGTGCCGCGCGCCAAGGCCGGTTTCAGCAGGTTGGCAGCATCGCCGGTGCCCTGCGCACCGCCCGCACCGATCAGGGTATGCGCCTCATCTATGAACAGGATGATCGGGGTGGGGCTGGCCTGAACTTCATCAATGACCGACCGAAGGCGCTGCTCGAACTCGCCTTTCATGCTGGCTCCGGCCTGCATCGCACCGATATCCAGCGCGTGCAGACGAATACCCTTCAGCTTGGGCGGCACATCGCCCGACGCCAACCGTTGCGCAAAGCCTTCGACTACCGCCGTCTTGCCGACGCCCGCCTCGCCCGTCAAAATCGGGTTGTTCTGGCGACGGCGCAAAAGAATGTCGATAATCTGCCGGATCTCGTCATCGCGGCCCACGACCTTGTCCATCCGGCCCGATTCAGCCTCGGCCGTCATATCTTGCGAGAACCGGCCCAGCGCGGTTGAGG
>JBGSRQ010000009.1:0-6612 GCA_041737515.1 Rhodobacterales bacterium
CGGCAGACCCAACGCCTCGGCCCGCGCCTGCACCGGGCTGGCACGCAACGCCTTGCCCCGCCCCGCCGGACGTGGTGGCTGCGAATAGACCGCGATAATCTCGTGCCGGTCGGCAAGGGCTTCAAGGATCGGAACCGAGAACTCCGGCGTCCCCATGAAAACGATTTTCATTTTCAGAGAGTCCCCCTCAGCCAGATTGATGAAAAATCATTTCAGGTTTCGCGCCGCAGTTTCGCGGACCTTGCGATCAGCATCTTTCTGCGCAGCGCACTCAGATGATCGAAATAGAGCTTTCCCGAAAGATGGTCGATCTGGTGCTGCACCGATGTCGCCCAAAGACCGACAAAATCGCGTTCCTCCACGACTCCGTCGAAGTTCAGAAATCGCACTGTTACCGCCCGCGGCCTTGAAATCACTGCAGAAACGCCGGGCAGGTTCGGGCTTGCCTCTTCATGTTCGCGCATTTGCGCACTTGCGTGCAGCACCGTCGGATTGGCCATCATCACCGCCTGCCCCCGGCGTTCCGATGCATCAACAACCGCCAGCGCCTGCATCACGCCGATCTGCACGGCAGCCAGGCCGACGCCGGGCATCGCCTCCATTGTGTCAATCATGTCGGCCCAGATGCTGCGCAGCGAAGGCGTGATTTCCACAACCGGTTCAGCCGCCATACGCAAACGCCGGTCGGGCCAGGCAAGGCAGGCCCGCGCGACCATCAGTCTTTGCCCCGCGCCAGTTCACGCTTCAGCTTTTCCATCTTTCGGGTGATCATCTGCCGCCGCAACGGGCCTAGATAATCAATGAACAGCTTGCCTTCCAGATGGTCGATCTCGTGCTGCACACATGTTGCCCAGAGACCGGAAAACTGATCCTCGGTCATCTTGCCGTCCAGCCCCATCCAGCGCACACGCACCTCGGCCGGGCGCTCGACATCGCCGTAATGCTCGGGGATCGACAAACAGCCCTCTTCATAGGTGTTCAGGTCTTCGGACGCCCATGTGATTTCGGGGTTGAACAGAACCATCGGGCGGGCAAGCGCCTCGGGGTCTTTCACGCAATCCATCACGATCAGCCGCCGCATGATGCCAACTTGCGGCGCAGCCAGACCAACGCCGGGCGCGTCATACATGGTTTGCAACATGTCCTCGGCAAGCGCGCCAAGATCTGGCGTGATCTCGGCCACAGGATCACAGCGCTTTTTCAGGCGCGGGTCAGGGTGATAAAGGATCGGACGTATCATGGCCGTGCGATTTAAGGGATGGCACGGCTCTGTGCAATGGTGTGATATGCGGCCAGGAACGGAAAACCCCCTGAAACGCGCCCGCGGTGCCAATCTTGTGAATTTTATTCGGAAGTTTCGATATATGTCGAAAATTTATTCCGCATACTACACTTACATCGGATAATCCTTCCCTGAAACATTGGAATACCGTAACTTCTGCCTGAATTCACACTGACCGAGGCTCCTGATGAATTTCGACGAACAGATCAACCGGATCAACACCCATTCCGTGAAATGGGACATGATGGAAAAGATGTTTGGTGTTCCATCCGATGACGGCATTGCCATGTGGGTTGCCGATATGGAATTCCGCCCGCCGCACTGCGTGCAAAAAGCGGTCGAGGAAATGGCGGCGCACGGTCTTTACGGTTATTTCGGCGATGACACAAACTATCTGGACGCCATCCGCTGGTGGATGCGCACCCGCCATGGGTGGGAGGTTGACGCAACCGCGATCTTCACGACTCACGGTCTGGTTCATGGCACCGCCATGTGCGTCGACACCTTTACCGCGCCTGGTGACGGGGTGATCCTGATGACCCCGGTCTATCACGCCTTTGCCCGCGTCATCAAAGCGGCGGGGCGTGACGTTCTGGAATGCAAGCTGGCCCGGAACGGCGACCAATACGAGATGGATTTCGCAGCCTGGGATGCGCAAATCACCGGCCGCGAAAAGATGATGATCCTGTGTTCACCGCACAATCCCGGGGGTCGGGTCTGGACCAAGGATGAATTGCGCGGCGTTGCCGATTTCTGCAAGCGCCACAACCTTGTTCTGGTATCAGACGAAATTCACCATGATCTCGTGTTGCCGGGTGCAAAACATACCGTCATGGCATTGGCCGCGCCTGACATCCTTGATCGACTGGTGATGATGACGGCCACGACCAAGACCTTCAACATCGCCGGGTGTCATTCCGGCAACGTCATCATTCCCGATGTTTCGCTGCGCAGCAAATTTGCTGCGAAGATGAATGCAATGGGCATTTCTCCAAACTCTTTCGGCATGTTCATGGCAACCGCCGCCTATTCGCCCGAGGGTGCAGCATGGGTCGATTCCCTCACGCAATATATTGACGAAAACCGGAAGATTTTCGATGCCGGGGTGAATGCAATTCCCGGCGTGCGGTCCATGCCGCTGCAGGCCACCTATCTTGCATGGGTCGATTTTTCCGGCACCGGAATGGCTCCTACCGAGTTTACGGCACGGGTCGAACAAGGCGCCAGAATTGCAGCCAACCATGGCACACCTTTCGGCGCGGGAGGCGAGACATTCCTGCGCTTCAACCTTGCAGCGCCCCGGGCGCAGGTGGTCGAGGCCGTGTCGCGACTTCAGGCCGCCTTTGCCGATCTGCAATAGATGAAGCCCCGCCACTTCATCGGCATCGACGTTGGCACCGGCAGCGCCCGAGCCGGTGTATTCGATGCGGTGGGGACGATGCTGGGGTCTGCCAAAACCGACATCGCCATCTATCGCGAAGCCGGGTCGATGGCAGAACACTCCAGCACCAACATATGGCAGTCGGTTTGCGCTTCGGTGCGGGCGGCTTTGCAAGCCTCGGGCGTCAAGCCGGACCGGATCGGCGGAATAGGGTTTGATGCCACCTGTTCACTGGTGGTGCTGGGTGCGGGCGGCCAGCCCTTGCCCGTTGGGCCGTCCGAAGACCCCATGCGCGATGTGATCGTGTGGATGGATCACCGGGCTACCAGCCAGGCGCGCCGGATCAACGCAATCGGCCACGACGTTCTGCGCTATGTCGGCGGAGTGATTTCGCCCGAGATGCAGACACCAAAGCTGCTCTGGCTGAAAGAACATCGCCCCGATACCTTCGCCAAAGCGTGGCAATTCTTTGATCTTGCAGATTTTCTGACGTGGAAAGCAACGGGAAGTCTTGCGCGGTCCGTTTGCACCGTAACCTGCAAATGGACCTATCTTGCACACGAACAGCGCTGGGATGCGGGGTATTTTCGCGGCGTTGGCCTTGGCGCACTGGCGGATGAAGGCTTTGCGCGCATCGGCACCGAAATCGTCGAAGCGGGCACAGCCCTGGGCCAGGGGCTTGCGCCCAAGGCGGCGGCCGACCTTGGCCTGCCCGCTGGCACGCCGGTCGCTGCTGGACTGATTGATGCGCATGCCGGCGGGATTGGCACTGTTGGATCAGGCGACACGGGGACCGTCGGCACGATGGCCTTTGTTTTCGGCACCTCGTCCTGCACCATGACCTCGACGGTTGAACCTACATTCGTGCCGGGGGTCTGGGGTCCGTATTTTTCGGCGATGGTTCCCGGGCTTTGGCTGAACGAAGGCGGGCAATCCGCGGCCGGTTCCGCCATTGACCGGCTGATCGCAATGCACCCCGCAGCGCAAATGGCACGCGATCTGGCCGGGGCACGGCCTCTGCCTGTCTGGCTTGCCGACCGTGCGATGCAGGTCGTCACCTCTGCCTCTGATGCCGTTGAACTTGCGCGCGGTCTGCATGTGCTGCCCGAGTTTCTGGGCAACCGCGCACCCTTTGCCGACCCGGACGCCCGCGCCGTGATTGCCGGTCTGGGCATGCAGGACGATCTGGAAAGCCTTGTCTCGTTCTATGTCGCGGGCCTGTGCGGGCTTGCCTGTGGTTTGCGCCAGATCGTAGAGGTTCAGGCCGCACACGCCGCGCCGGTAAGCCGCATCGTGATCAGCGGGGGTGCGGGTCAGCATGACCTCATCCGCCAGCTTCTGGCCGATGCAACCGGGCTGCCGGTCATGTCCACCCGCGCAGCCGAGCCGGTACTTCTAGGGTCGGCGATGCTGGGCGCGGTGGCGGGTGGCGCGTTCCCAACCCTGTCAGATGCGATGTCGGCAATGTCATCGGTTGATCGCAGCTACAACCCGGCGACCGGGCCGATTGCGCAATTGCACGACGCTCGCTTTCGCGCGTTCAAGATTTTGCAGACCACGGCCCGCAGCCTGCGCAACATCTGATCAGGCGCGCGGAAGGTATCCGACCGGCGCATTCTCATCACGCCAGAAATCCAGCGGTGCGGTATCTGTCACTGGGGTCGATCGCTTGAAATCGCAGACAAGTTGCCCATTCTCAACCATCGAAGCCACGATCAGACATTCAAAGACGTGCCGCGTTCCGTCAAACACATCAACCCGACCCCGCAGATGCGGCGCACGCTCGGCATTCAGCGCAAAGCCATCGTGCCAGAATCGCAGAATCGGATAGACCTGCCCGCCAAACTCCACCCGCAACCGCGACCGGCGCTTCACGTCACGCATTCGCGCCATCTCAAGCCCTTCACGCACGTCTTGTGGCAGAAATTCCAGCATGTCCGTTCCTCCGGCGCGCTCAGACTGCACCTGTCACAATTCTCGCTCGGAAATCGTTAAAATCAAGGCATGTTATTGTAAACAATAGGCTCAAGCAGTCGAACGTTCGCGCGGCATTCGTTCGTCGGGCGCTTTGCCATGCACATCCGGTATGGGCGCGCCAACCGGCACCGCAGCAGAAAATACCCCGGCCCGCAAATGCGAAACACCTTGTTTCATTGCAATTTTGCTGCGCAGCATTTTCGGACAGCCGGAATGCTGCGCGGGCCGTCCGGGCCTGAAATCCGGCAAATTCATCTGTCTGGTTGCATGGGCGCGCGATTCAGGCTTTCTGTGCGAAATATGTGCCAGATGGATGAAATGACAGCAGACTCGGCCGAAATATCCCCCGCACGCCCGGATCACGGCGGCGGGATTGACGCGGCGGCAACCCGATTCGGGGGCGAGCGGTCAGACTGGATTGACCTTTCCACAGGCATCAACCCGCAGCCCTACCCCTTGCCGGACTGGCCAGCCGATGCCTGGACCGCCCTGCCCGATCAGCGTGCAACCGACGCGTTGGAAGCCGCGGCGCGGGCGTTCTGGTCAGTTCCCACAGACGCTGCGGTGCTGGCGGCCCCCGGTGCCTCGGCCCTGATTGCGCGGTTGCCGTATGTTGTGCCGCCCGGATCGGTGGACATTCCGGGGCCAACCTACAACGAACATGCCCGCGCCTTCCGTGCAGCGGGATGGAATGCAGGTGCCGGTGCGGCAAAGGTTATCGTTCACCCCAACAACCCGGATGGACGGGTCTGGACCATGGCCGACGCAAACGCCCCCTTCTGCATCATCGACGAAAGCTTCTGCGACGTGATACCTTCTGCAAGCCTGATCACCCGTGCCACCCAACCCGGCACGATCATTCTGAAAAGCTTTGGCAAATTCTGGGGGCTGGCGGGCGTGCGGCTGGGGTTTGCGATCGGTGATGCAGCACTGATTGCGCGGCTGACGGATATGATGGGGCCGTGGCCAGTATCGGGACCGGCCCTTTTCGTTGGGGCGCTGGCGTTGCGTGATCATGCGTGGGCCGGGTCAACACGCCAGCGCCTGCAGGCTGACGCCGCACGGCTGGACGGGCTGATGAAAGCACGCGGCGCCACGATTATCGGCGGGACAACGCTGTTTCGCCTCTATGACCTGCCCGATGCCATCGCTGCACAGACGGCAATGGCCCGCCATCACATCTGGACGCGGGCTTTTCCCTATAATCCGCGCTGGTTGCGGCTGGGTCTGCCCGGAACGCCCGCCGCTTGGAACAGGTTGGCCAAGGCCTTGGACGATGTGCCCGAATGACCGCGCTTGTGCTGCTTGTCGCCCTGTTGCTCGACGCCGCATTGGGAGAGCCGAAATGGCTCTGGTCGCGGTTGCCGCATCCGGCGGTTCTGATGGGGCGGGCGGTGGGCTTTGCCGAAAATGCGCTGAACCATGGTGCATATCGGCGGGCAAAGGGCGTTCTGGTGCTGGCGGTGCTGGCCAGTGGGGCCGTGCTGCTGGGCTGGGTCATCCACAAAATCCCTGACGCCGGGATTCTGGAGATTATCCTTGCGACCATTCTTCTGGCGCAACGCAGTCTGGTCGATCATGTGCGCGATGTCGCCGACGCTTTGCGCATCGGCACCGGAGATGGGCGGATGATGGTGGCGCGCATCGTCGGGCGCGATACGGGCGCGATGGATGACCCCGCGATTGCCCGCGCCGCGATTGAAAGTGCTGCAGAAAACCTGTCGGACGGGGTGATTGCACCCGCCTTGTGGTTTCTGGTGGCGGGCCTGCCGGGGCTGATGCTGTACAAGATCACCAACACCGCTGACAGCATGATCGGCCACCGCACCCCGCGCTACGCGCAATTCGGCTGGGCCGCCGCACGGTTCGACGATCTGCTGAACCTGATCCCCGCGCGTCTGACGGCCCTGTTGATTACGTTGACCCACGGGCGCACCGATGCGGCCGCGCCCATTCTGCGCGACGCCCCCTT
>JBGSRQ010000029.1:0-14727 GCA_041737515.1 Rhodobacterales bacterium
AATAAATACGAGGCTCACAGCCATGGATGAGGTTATCGTCTTGAGGCGAGCAAAGCGCCTTGCATCGAATATTCGTGCAGGGTTTAGTGAAGCAGCAGGGCGTGCGGAACTAAGAGATTGGTATGATGAGTTTCTGACTAAGCACCCGCTGAGCGTCGAAGGTTTCCAGCGCCTTATTTGGCATCTGAACGAATGTTTCCCTGCAGAACAGCACGACACAGTAGATGTGGTGCTTGAAAGGGGTTACTTCTAGCTGCCTTAAATCAAATCGCAAAAGAATTCAAACTGGACCCCTCCTTGGGTCCAGATCGGGTCTGAAGACTAACCCAAGGCTCAAAAAGGCCAAGAAAATAAGGCTTTTTGGCACTTTGGCACTGTAATCGACAATTACATGCCGCTTGCTGATTGGCGCGATGGCGAAGATCATGCCGATGTCGGCTGGGGATCGATTTACAATCTTGATTATTTGAAAGCCAATGTCGCCGGTGGCGAGGGGTATGACTGGTATTACGACAGCCCCGAGGGAGAGGCGGCACAGCGCCGGAAGCCGATTGAAGATGGCGCTTACGGCGAGCCTTGGGTTTTTCGCTACAAGGATATCAAGAGCTGGTGGTCGAACCTGCATTTCAACCGTGCTAACGGCGTCCGGGCGGCGGTGCCGACGGGCTGGGTGCCGGGGTCAAAACCGATCTGGTTTACCGAATACGGCTGTGCGGCAATTGATAAGGGCGCGAACCAGCCCAACAAGTTTCTCGACCCGAAATCGTCGGAATCGCTGCTGCCCAAGTATTCGAACGGGCGACGCGATGATCTGATGCAGATGCAGTATATTCGAGCGATGTCGGAATACTGGGAAAGCGGGACGGCCAATCCGCTATCGTCGCTTTACGGTGGGCGAATGGTCAATCTGATGCATGCGCATCTTTGGGCCTGGGATGCGCGGCCGTTTCCGTATTTTCCCTCCAACCGCGAGATATGGAGCGATGGCGACAACTACGCGCGTGGCCATTGGTTGAACGGTCGGGCGACCAATCAGACGTTGGCTGCCGTGGTGGCCGAAATTTGCGAGCGGTCCGGCGTCACCGATATTGATGTCTCGGGCCTTTACGGCGTGGTGCGGGGGTTCTGGCAGGACAGCATCGGATCGGCGCGGGGTGCGTTGCAGCCGTTGATGCTTGTTTACGGCTTTGATGCGATAGAACGCGACGGTGTTCTTGTATTCCGGATGCGCGACGGGCGCAGCACCGGCGCACTGGATCAGACCGAGTTTGCGGATGTGTCCGACATTGACGGGGCGCTTGAAACCGGCCGGTCAGCCGAGGCGGAAACGGCGGGCCGGGTCCGGCTTGGGTTCACGGAAGCCGAGGGCGATTATGAAAGTCGTCAGGTTGAGGCAATTTTCCCTGACGAAGAGTCGCTGGGCGTTTCACAATCGGACGTGCCGTTGGTACTGACGGTGGCAGAAGGGCGCGGAATTGTCGAGCGATGGCTTGCGGAATCACGGGTGGCACGCGATCGGGCGCGGTTTGCGCTGCCGCCGTCGAAATTGGAGTTCGGTGCCGGAGATGTTGTCACGATTGATGACGCGCGCTACCGGATCGACCGGGTCGAGCAGACGAATGCGCAACTGATCGAGGCGGTGCGGATCGAAACTGGCATTTACCGGCCCTAGGATACGGCGGATGAGCGGGTCTTGCTCAGACCTTTTGTGGCGCCGGTGCCGACGGTGCCGCTTTTTCTGGACCTGCCGTTGTTGACCGGCGATGAAGTGCCGCACGCACCGCATCTGGCCATTTCAGCGCGCCCCTGGCCAGGTTCAGTCGGGCTGTGGGACGCGTTGGAGGATGCGGGGTATACCTTCAACCGCAGCTACAACGCCCCCGCGACCGCCGGCCGCACACAATCTGTACTGACGGCGGCTCGGGCCGGGCTTTTTGACCGGGGTACGCCACTGCGGGTGCGGTTGATAAACGGGACATTTGCATCAGTCACCGAAAAGGCCCTTTTGAACGGCGCAAATACGGCGGCGATTGGCGATGGGTCGTCAGACAGGTGGGAAGTATTCCAGTTCCAGACCGCCACGCTTGTCGCGCCCCGGACATGGGATCTGTCGATACGGCTACGCGGTCAGTTGGGCAGCGACGCGGTGATGCCTGCCGAATGGCCGATCGGCAGCCGGGTCGTGCTGCTTGACGATGCGGTGCAGCAGTTTTCCCTTGCGGCGTCCACTCGTGGAATTTCGCGCAATTACCGGGTTGGCGTCACGTCGCGGGGTTATGATGACCCGGCCGTAATTCACCGGGACGAAGCGTTTCAGGGTATCGGCCTGCGCCCGTATCGGCCCACTCATCTGAAAGCGGACCGTTTGGCGAATGGCAACTTTACGTTCAGCTGGGTTCGCCGCACGCGGATAGACGGCGATGCATGGGAAACGCCGGAAGTGCCCTTGGGCGAGGCAAGCGAGCGCTATTTTTTGCGAATCTATCGGAATGGTGCGATCCGGCGTGAGGTGACGCTGAGCAATGATGCATTTACCTACACCACGGCAATGCAGACTGCCGACGGGGTCACGGCAGCGTTTCGAGCAGAGGTCGCGCAAATCTCGGAACGATTCGGGCCGGGACCATTTGCCGGGCTGGATCTTGCGGTCTGACGCACCAACATGCGGTCCGTTCTGATCGGTGATATCGTGGCGGCAGCGCGGGTTCTTCTGGCCGCGCCGCCGCAGGAAAATGCCAAGCATCTGGCGCTTATGTTCGACCGTGCACATGTCGCGCACAAGGTTTCAAAACACCTTGGCCGCCCGCATCCGCAATGGGGCAATGGCAGCCTGATGGCGGTCGCACACCAGTTGCCGCAGCGGCGCGAACCTTTTGTGTCTGATCCTGCATATCTGGCGGCGCTGCAACTGGTGATCGGCGGTCTGATCGCCTGGCGCAACAGATCAGCGGGTGGCCCCTGTTGAAACGGGCTCGGTCGTGCTAGATAGGGGCAAATCGCGGAGGTTCCGAAATGCCCGAAGTCAAGCAAAAGATGGCGGCCATCGACCCGGTGTGGCAGCGGGTTTGTGAAGAAGCGGTCGAGGCGATTCGCACCGAGCCGCTGTTGGGTGGGCTTGTCCACTCCAGCCTGCTGCACCATCCAAGCATGGAGCGCGCGCTGGCCTACCGGTTCTCGATGAAACTTGCGTCGCGCGAGATGAGCGAACAGATACTGCGTGAAATCGCGGATGAGGCTTATGTATCGGACCCGGATCTGGGTCAGGCTGCGCGCGCCGATCTTATGGCGGTTTTTGATCGTGATCCCGCCTGCCACCGCTTCTTGCAACCGATCCTTTTCTTCAAAGGATATCAGGCTGTGCAGGCTTACCGCATCGGCCATTGGCTCTGGACCCAAGGCCGCATTGATCTGGCCTATTTCGTGCAGATGCGGGTGTCCGAAGCGTTTGGTGTCGATATTCATCCGGCGGCCAAGATTGGTCGTGGCATCATGATCGACCACGCGCATTCCATCGTTATCGGTGAAACCGCGGTCGTCGGAGACAATGTATCCATGCTGCACTCGGTCACGTTGGGCGGCACGGGCAAGGAAGATGGTGACCGTCATCCCAAGATCGGAGATGGCGTGCTGATCGGGGCGGGGGCCAAGGTTCTGGGGAACATCACCGTCGGATTTTGCAGCCGGATCGCAGCGGGTTCGGTCGTGCTGGAGGATATTCCCCCCTGCAAGACTGTTGCCGGCGTCCCCGCAAGGATTGTGGGCGAGGCAGGTTGCGCGCAGCCTTCGGTCACGATGGACCAGTTTTTCGCAGGCTAGTTCACGCAAATACGCGCCCGGGGTCTATTGGCTCCGGGCGCTTTTTCGTGTTTCTCGGTCAGGCCAGCATAGCCATCGGATTTTCCAGATTGCCAACGATGGCTTTCAGGAAATCTGCCCCAAGTGCCCCGTCAATCACCCGGTGATCTACAGATAGAGTCATCGACATCACGGTCGCCACGCCGATTGACCCATCCGCCAGAACGACCGGCTTTTTCACGCCAGCCCCCACCGCCAAGATCGACCCATGCGGCGGGTTGATCACAGCGTCGAAATTATCGATCCCCATCATTCCCAGGTTCGAGATCGCAAAACTTCCGCCCTGATATTCATGCGGGGCCAGCTTGCGGGTTTTCGCCCGCGCCGCCAGATCCTTCATCTCTGCTGAAAGCGTCGACAAGGATTTCTGATCGGCGTTGCGCAGAACCGGCGTGAAGAGCCCACCTTCAATTGCAACGGCCACCGCAACATCCGACGGTTTTAGCCGCAGGATGCGGTCACCGGCCCAGACCGCATTGGCATTGGGCACCGCCTGCAGTGCCAGGGCGCAGGCCTTTATGATGAAGTCATTTACCGAAAGCTTTACGCCGCGCGCTTCAAGCTGTTTGTTCAACTGCTCGCGGAAGGTCATCAGTGCATCCAGCCGGACGTCGCGGCGCAAATAGAAATGCGGGATGGTTTGTTTGGCCTCGGTCAGACGGGCGGCAATGGTCTTTCGCATGCCGTCCAGTGCGATTTCCTCGTATTCTCGGTCGGCGAACATCTTTTTCACTGTATCGGACGAAGCGCCGCCTGGCATGGCTGCCGGTGCAGGGGCCGCTGGTGCAGGAGTGGCAGCAGGAGCCATAGAACCCGGTTTTGCCTCCTCGACATCCGTTTTCACAATACGGCCGTGCGGACCCGAGCCCTTGATGGCCCCGAGGTCCAGACCCTTTTCCTTTGCAATGCGTCGGGCCAGGGGCGAGGCAAACACGCGCGCGCCGTTGTCCTTTACCGGCACGGTGACTTCGGGTTTGGCGGGGACCGGATCAGCTTTTGCCGGTGCCGCTTCGGCCTTTGCTGCTGGCTTTTCGGCTTTGGGAGCAGGGGCCGCGCCGGCGTCTTCACCGTCTTCCAGAATGATCGCGATGGGCGTGTTGACCTTGACGCCGGCCGTGCCCTCGGCGATCAGGATCTTCCCCATCACACCTTCATCCACGGCCTCGAATTCCATCGTGGCCTTGTCAGTTTCAATCTCGGCCAGAATCTGGCCCGATTTCACCGGGTCGCCCTCTTTCACGAGCCACTTCGCAAGCGTGCCCTCTTCCATCGTGGGGGAAAGGGCGGGCATCAGAATTTCGGTTGCCATGTCGCGCCCCCTTTACCGGTAACAGACGGATTTTACCGCCTCGATCACTTCTGCGGTTGTCAGAAGCGCATGTTTTTCAAGGTTCGCGGCATAAGGCATCGGCACGTCCTTGCCGGTGCAGTTCAGAACCGGAGCGTCCAGATAGTCGAACGCCTCGCGCATGATGACCGCGCCGATGTGGTTGCCGATGGCGCCGACGGGCCAGCCTTCCTCGACCGTGATGCAGCGGTTGGTTTTCCTGACCGATGCCAGAACCGTGGCGTAGTCGATCGGGCGCAGGGTGCGCAAGTCGATCACCTCGGCGCTGATGCCTTCGGCAGCCAGTTTGTCGGCCGCCTCCAGCGCGTAGGTCATGCCGATGCCGAAGCTGACAATGGTCACATCCGACCCGGTCCGCCAGATACGGGCCTTGCCGAACGGAATAGTGAAATCATCCAGCACCGGCACTTCGAAGGACTTGCCATACATGATCTCGTTTTCCAGAAAGATCACCGGATTGGGGTCGCGGATTGCCTGTTTCAGCAGTCCCTTCGCATCCGCCGCCGAATACGGCATCACAACCTTCAGGCCCGGCACCATCGCATACCATGCGGCGTAATCCTGTGAGTGCTGCGCGCCGACCCGGGCGGCGGCACCGTTTGGCCCGCGGAACACAATCGGACAGCCCATCTGGCCGCCTGACATATACAAGGTCTTTGCCGCTGAATTTATAATCTGATCAATGGCTTGCATGGCGAAGTTGAATGTCATGAATTCGACAATCGGATTCAACCCACCAAAGGCTGCACCCACCGCGATACCGGCAAAGCCGTGTTCCGTGATCGGAGTATCCACAACCCGCTTGGGGCCGAATTCATCCAGCAAACCTTGGGAGATCTTGTAGGCGCCCTGATATTCGCCAACCTCTTCGCCCATCAGGAAAACGCGGTCATTGCCGCGCATCTCCTCGGCCATCGCCTCGCGCAGTGCCTCGCGGACGGTCATGGTTTTCATCGCCGTGCCTTCGGGCCAATCGGGCGACGCGTTGGATTTTGCTTCTGCCGGGGCTGCCACGGGCTTGGCGGGGGTTGTCGCTACCGAGGCTTTTGTTGGTTCGGCGGCTTTCGCGGCGGCCTTGGTTTCATCAGCCTTGGTCGGGGCGGGCCCCGCATCGGCGCTTTCACCCTCTTCAATCATCATCGCAATGGGCGTGTTCACTTTCACGCCGGCCGTGCCCTCGGCCACCAGCAACTTGCCGACGATGCCTTCATCGACGGCCTCAAACTCCATCGTTGCCTTGTCGGTTTCAATCTCGGCCAGGATCTGACCCGATTTCACCGTGTCACCCTCTTTTACCAGCCACTTCGCCAGTGTGCCTTCTTCCATCGTCGGGGAAAGCGCGGGCATCAGAATCTCGGTTGCCATGATGTCTCTCCCCTCAGGCGTAAATGTCGGTCCAAAGCTCGGAAAGGTCCGGCTCGGGGCTGTCTTTGGCAAACTCGGCAGATTCGTTGACGATAGCCTTGATCTCTTTGTCGATAGCCTTCAGATCGTCATCCGTGGCCTGACCGCTGTTCAAAAGCAGGTCGCGCACATGTTCGATGGCGTCCTTTTCGCTTCGCATCTTCTCCACTTCTTCGCGGGTGCGATACTTGGCCGGGTCGGACATCGAATGACCGCGATAGCGATAGGTCATCATTTCCAGAATATAGGGGCCTTCCCCGGCACGGCAGGCAGCAACCGCCTTTTCGGCCGCGGCCTTCACGGCCAGAACGTCCATGCCGTCAACGGCCTCACCCTTGATCCCGTAAGCAGCCCCCCGTTCCCAAAGCGTCTTGGAATGGGTGGAGCGTTTGACCGATGTGCCCATTGCATACTGGTTGTTTTCAATCACGAAAACCACCGGCAGGTTCCACAACTCGGCCATGTTGTAGGCCTCGTAGACCTGGCCCTGGTTGGCGGCACCGTCGCCAAAATAAGCGAAACTCACGTTGTCATTGCCCAGATACTTGTCGGCAAATGCCAACCCTGCGCCCAGCGGAACCTGTGCCGCCACAATACCGTGGCCGCCGTAAAAGTGCTTTTCCTTCGAAAACATGTGCATCGAGCCGCCCTTGCCGCGACTGTAGCCGCCCGATCGCCCGGTCAGTTCGGCCATCACCCCCTTGGGATCCATTCCGCACGCCAGCATATGGCCGTGATCGCGGTAAGAGGTGATGCGCTTGTCACCTTCCTTTGCGGCGGCTTCGATGCCGACAACCACCGCTTCCTGCCCGATATAAAGGTGACAGAACCCGCCGATCAGGCCCATGCCATACAACTGACCGGCCTTCTCCTCGAATCGTCGGATCAGCAGCATTTCGCGGTAAAAGCCCAGCAATTCGTCTTTGGAAATGTTTGATTTCTCAGGCGCCTTGTCAGCGGCTTTCTTTACGGCCATGGCGAAGCCCTCCCTAAGCGGCGAAATGGTTCAACGCTAAACTATTTCGGACCGGTCGGAAAAACAAGGCCGCAAACGGGCATCGTGCGGAAAGTCCTAGCGGATGACGATCTCATCGGCGCGGATATAGCCCAGAACGTCGCGCGCCTGTTCATCCAGAAGGTCGATATCCAGATAGCCATCAGACAGACGATGCGTGCGGTTTTCCATCTCGGCCAGCGCCAGTTTCAGCGCGTCACGCTGCATGCGCAGGTCGGCGGCTTCGGATTTGATCTGCACCTGACGGAACACACCGTAATCGCCCTGAACGGCGGCAAAGGTGAAATATGACCCAACCGAAAAGGCCCCGATCAACATCAGGATTCCGCCAAGGCTAAGTCGCCGTTTTTCGCTGTCCATTCGCCGCCTCTGGTGCGCCCTCTCGTTTGATGGAGGTGCTACCTTCGAATATGGCACAAGCGAATCGGCTTGTGAATCCCGAAAATGCATCGTGGATCAAACTGTTGCGATCCGTTTCTCAGGCTTGGCGGATCAATCCCGACCCTTGTATATATCCACCAACTTCGCCAGCATCGCCAGCGCCTCGGCGCGCGGCCGCTGGAAACTGTTGCGGCCGATGATCGACCCGTTGCCGCCGCCGTCACGAATGGCGCGTGCATCGTCATAGACCGAGCCTTCGCCCTTTTTCGCTCCGCCCGAAAACACGACGATCCGGCGTCCGGCAAAGCTGGCTTGCATGCAGTGGCGCACGCGTGCGCTCTGGGTCTTGATGTCGATCTTTTCGGCCTCATAGACCTTTTTCGCCTCGCCCAGCATCAGATGGTCGGTCGAAAGCTTGATCTTGATGATATGCGCACCCAGAAGCGCGGCGATCTGCGCGCCGTAAGCCGCCACGTCAATTGCCGTCTCGCCGTCCTTGGAAATAGCCTCGCCGCGCGGGTATGACCACACGACCGAGGCGATGCCCTTGGCCGCCGCCTCTTGTCGCATCGCGCTGATTTCCTCGAACATTTCCAACGCCATATCGCTGCCCGGATAGATCGTGAATCCGATCGCCGCACAGCCCAGACGCAGCGCATCGTCCACGGATGCCGTGATCGCCTGATTTTTTCCTGCCGTGTCCGACATCAGCGAATTGGCGCTGTTGACCTTCAGGATGGTGGGGATTTGCCCGGCAAACGTATCGGCCCCGGCCTCCAGCATCCCCAGCGGGGCAGCATAGGCGTTAAGGCCTGCATCTATGGCAAGCTGATAGTGATAATGCGGATCATAGGCCGCCGGATTGGCTGCAAAAGTGCGGGCAGGGCCATGTTCAAACCCCTGATCGACGGGCAGGATGATCATCTTGCCGGTGCCGCCCAGCTTGCCCTCCATCAGCATGCGGGCAAGCTGCGCCTTGACGCCGGGGAACTCGCCTTCGTAGTTGGCAAGGATCTTCTGAACAATCTTCGTCGTTCGCATCGGCAAACCCCTTGAAAACCTGTCATTTCCATGGCTTTAGAAGGCGCAAAGGCGCCTCGCAAGGTTGATTGCGCTAACGGGGCGAAAATCCTTCAGCCGCGCCGCTGCGACATCTGCCCCGCGATCCACGCCATGACCGACCTGGGCGCAAGCCGGGCCGAGAATGCCGTGACCTTGTTCATCACTCCGGGCACCACACCGCGCCGGCCCTTTTCCATCGCCGTCCAGCCTGCCATCGCCACGCTTTCAGCGGTGGCCATCGGCAGCTTCTGCATCAGTGATTTGCTTTGTGCATCGGCTGACGCGAAAAACTGCGTTCCCGTGGCCCCCGGTGACAGCGCGGTAACGGTCACGCCCGTGCCGCGCAACTCGGTCGCGGTGGCTTCCGACAGAGACAGGATATACGCCTTTGAGGCATAGTAAACCGCCATATGCGGCCCCGGCATGAAGGCCGCAATGGACGCCACGTTCAGAATGCGCCCTTCGCGTCTGGCGACCATATGCGCCACGGCGCGTTTCATCAGAATGGTGGCGGCAATGATGTTCACGGCAATCGTATCTGCCTCGCGTGGCCAGCCCGCAGGGTCGGCAAATTCACCGATATGCCCTAACCCCGCGTTATTGACGAAAATCGCGATCTGGCGGTTGGCGCTGGCCTTGACCCACAGCGCCTCCACCGCCTCGGGGTCGGTCAGATCGGCGGGAATGACCTCGACCGCCACATTGTAGGCGCGACGCAAGGCCCGGGCGAGGTCTTCCAGCTTGTCTGCCTGACGGGCGGTCAGAATGACGTCGAACCCCGATTTCGCGGCCAGAGTCGCAAATTCGCGCCCCAATCCTTCGGACGCGCCGGTGACCAGTGCCCAAAGCCCCATGTTCTAGCCTTTCAAAGCCGCAATGCCGGGCAGATCCTTGCCCTCCATCCATTCCAGAAACGCACCGCCTGCGGTCGAAATAAAGGTGAAATCTTCCGCCGCCCCGGCCTTGTTCAGCGCGGCCACGGTATCACCGCCGCCTGCCACGGAAATCAGCCCGCCCGCGCGTGTCAATGCGGCAACCTGAAGGGCCGCGGCGTTGGTGGCAGCATCGAACGGCTCGATCTCGAACGCACCAAGGGGACCATTCCAGATCAGCGTCTTGGCCTGTGCGAAAACCTTGCTCAGCGCAGCAACCGTTGCCGGGCCTGCATCAAGGATCATCGCGTCGGCGGGGCAGTCACCCACTGTCACCACTTCCGAGGCTGCCCCCGCCTTGAACTCCCGTGCGACAACAACATCAATCGGCAGGTGAATCGTGCAGCCCGCCGCTTTGGCCTTGGCCATGATCGCCACGGCCGTGGGGGCCATGTCGCGTTCGGCCAGGGATTTGCCGACCTCAACCCCTTGCGCGACAAGAAAGGTGTTGGCCATGCCGCCGCCGATCACCAGATGATCGACCTTGCCGACCAGATTGCCCAGAAGCTCCAGCTTGGTCGACACTTTGGCACCACCAACCACGGCCACCAAAGGGCGCGCCGGGTGACCAAGGGCTGCCTCAAGTGCGCGCAGCTCGGCCTCCATCAATCGGCCTGCGCAGCTTGGCATCAGCAGGGCCACGCCGGTGGTCGACGCATGGGCGCGGTGCGCCGCCGAAAAGGCATCGTTGCAGAAAACATCACCAAGGCTGGCCAGAAACATTGCCATTTCCGGGGCGTTTTCTTCTTCCATCGGGGAAAACCGGGTATTCTCGATCAGAACGATGCTGCCCTCGGGCAACGCATCAATCGCCGCGCGGGCAGGGCGTTCCATGAACGTGATTTCTTGCCCAAGCGCGATTTCCAGCGCGGGCTGGATCTGGCGCAGGCTCATCGCCGGATCAGGCTTGCCCTTGGGCCGCCCGAAATGCGCCAGAAGCACGGGCTTGCCGCCTTTGGACAATATGTCGCGGACCGTGGGCGCAATCTTCTCGATCCGGGTCGCGTCGGTGACAACCCCGCCTTCCATCGGCACGTTCAAATCGACGCGCGTCAGCACGACTTTGCCCGCCAGATCCATGTCGTCGAGTGTTTTCCAGCCCATCGCGCGCCCTTTTTTGCAGTTTCAACCTGTTTCACCCTGTTTCCGCCGTTCCGGCCGTCAGGTCAACAGCGCGATATGCTTTGCCCTTTCCCTTCGGCGCGCCTGCCATTAAGTTGCGCCCAAACAAAGGAGACCGACCCATGGCCGAGATCAAAGACCCTGAAAACACCATAATCGTGACGCTGAAAGACGGTGAAGTGGTGATCGAACTGCTGCCCGCCGTCGCGCCCAAACATGCCGAACGCATGAAGGCTCTGGCCCGTGCCAAAGCCTATGACAACGTGTGTTTTCACCGCGTCATTGACGGATTCATGGCCCAGACCGGCGATGTCGAGAACGGCAACATGGAAGACAATTTCAACCTGCGCCGTGCGGGCACAGGTGGATCAAGCCATCCTGACCTGCCCGCCGAATTTTCCAAGATCCCGCATGCGCGGGGCAGCATCGGTGCCGCGCGCTCGTCCAATCCGAATTCGGCCAACAGCCAGTTCTTCATCAACTTCAAGGACAACGATTTCCTGAATGGCCAGTATACCGTCTACGGTCAGGTCATCTCGGGGATGGAGCATGTCGACAAGATCGCCAAGGGCGAGCCGCCGGCGAACCCTGACCGGATGATCACAGTACGGGTGGCCGCCGATGTTCAGTAAAGCCCTTGTTTTTGCCGCGCTGATCGCGGCACCCGCATTTGCCGAAACCGACGGTCCCGGACCGAACCTGAATATCGAGATTGCCGGCGGCACCACCGGCACGATCGTTATCGACCTTCTGCCCGACGTGGCCCCCAAGCATGTGGCGCAGATCGTGGCACTGGCAAAGCGTGGCGATTATGACGGGGTGATCTTTCATCGCGTGATCGACGGCTTCATGGCGCAAACGGGCGATGTGCAGTTCGGCAAGGCCGGTTCGTCAGGTCAACCCGGCACCGGCGGGTCGGACATGCCCGATATTCCGGCCGAGTTCTCGGACATTCCCTTTGCGCGCGGCGTGGTCGGGATGGCCCGCTCGCAAAGCCCGGATTCCGCCAACAGCCAGTTCTTCATCATGTTCGCACCGGGCGATTTTCTGAACGGGCAGTATACGGTGGTCGGCCGGGTGCTTTCGGGGATGGAGGTCGTGGATGCGATCAAGAAGGGCGATGGCCAGAACGGCGAAGTGACCGACCCTGACCGGATGGAAAAGGTTTCCGTGACGGAATGATCAAGCGGAGCGGGGGCAAAGCCCCCGCACGCCTGGTTTGAAGGAATGGGGGCTTTGCCCCCAAACCCCCAGGATATTTCTGAACAGAAAAAGGCCAAGACCGCCGGGTTGCCGTGATCAGCCCAGGGTCACAAGCGCGTGGCGTTTGCGGCCTGCGGTCAGTTTCATCGGCGCAGCCAGATCTTTTGCACTGATCCGTTGACCCGCATCGGTGACCGCGGCATCGTTCAGGCGTGCCCCCCCTTCGGCGATCAGGCGCTTGGCATCCTTGCCCGAGGCAGAGAGACCCGCCCGCACGAAAAGCTGTGCCACGGTGATGCCATCCGCCACTTCATCCAAGCCAAGGGTCAGCGTTGGAAGATCTTCGCCGACGCCGCCTTTTTCAAACACCTCACGCGCGGTGGCTTCGGCAGCGATTGCCGCGTCGGACCCATGGCAAAGGCGCGTCACCTCATTGGCGAGCACGATCTTGGCCGCGTTGACCTCGGAACCACCAAGGGCGGCCAGACGGTCACATTCCTCCAGCGGCAGTTCGGTGAACAGCTTGAGGAACCGGCCCACGTCATCATCCGTGGTATTGCGCCAGAACTGCCAGAATTCGTAAGGGCTCAGCATGTCGGCGTTCAGCCAGACCGCCCCGCCCGCCGATTTGCCCATCTTCTTGCCATCGCTTGTGGTCAGCAGGGGCGAGGTCAGCCCGTAAACCTCGCCGTCCATCACCCTGCGCGTCAGGTCCACTCCGTTGACGATATTGCCCCATTGATCTGATCCGCCCATCTGCAACAAGCAGCCGTGGCGGCGGTGGAGTTCAAGGAAATCATAGGCTTGCAGGATCATGTAGTTGAATTCGAGGAAGCTCAGGCTTTGCTCGCGGTCCAGCCGCGATTTCACGCTGTCAAATGACAGCATCCGGTTGATCGAGAAGTGCCGCCCGATGTCACGCAGGAATTCGAGGTAGTTCAGGTTGTCGAGCCATTCGGCGTTGTTGAGCATGATCGCATCGCCCGGCCCGTCGCCATAGGTCAGGTATTTGGCAAAGACCTGCTGCATGCCTTGAATATTCGCGTCGATCTGTGCTGCCGACAGCAAGGGCCGTTCATCGGCGCGAAACGACGGATCGCCGACCTTGGTCGTGCCGCCGCCCATCAGGGTGATCGGCTTGCCGCCGGTCTTTTGCAGCCAGCGCAGCATCATGATGTTCAACAGATGGCCGACATGCAGTGATTTCGCGGTGGCGTCATAGCCGATATACGTCGGCACAATGCCCTTGACGAAAGCGTTGTCCAGGGCCTGATAATCCGTGCAATCGGCCAGAAAGCCACGGTTCATCATCACGGCCATGAAGTCGGATTTCGGATGGTAGGTCATTGCGCGCCTGTAGGTTATGCTGTGCGGGCCGGGTATAACCGGGGCAGCAGACAAGGGGAAGTCATGTTGAAGGGTGGCGCGGTCAGGGCGTTGGGGGCGATGTCGGGGACATCGCTGGACGGCGTGGATGCGGCGATGCTGCTGACCGACGGGGTGCGCATCTTTGAGTTTGGCGAGACGGCCTATCGCCCCTATTCCCAAGCGGAGCGCGCAGTTCTGAGGGCAGCACTTGGTCTGTGGCCCGGTGATCCGGGCGTCGAGGCGGCGGCCGAGGTGGTGGAAGCCGCCCATGCCGAGGTTCTGTCGCGCTTTGCGGGTGCCGAGATCGTGGGTTTTCATGGCCAGACGCTGGCCCATGCGCCGCGCGGACGGGGCACGCATCAGGCGGGCTCGGGTCAGGTGATGGCCGGCGTGCTGGGTCTGCCGGTGGTGTGGGATTTCCGCACGGCAGATGTGGCGTTGGGCGGGCAGGGCGCACCGCTGGCTCCTTTTTACCATTTCGCCTGTGCACGCTTCATCGGGGCCGATGCGCCGCTGGCGTTTCTGAACATGGGTGGGGTGGGCAATCTGACATGGGTCGATCCGCGCCATCATGCCCCCGAAGACCCCGGCGCGTGTCTGGCGTTCGATACCGGGCCCGCGAATGCACCGGTGAATGATCTGATGCAGCGTCGCTTGGGATTGGCACAGGATGAGGGCGGGGCTCTGGCGGCTTCAGGGGCCGTGCATCAGCGCATCATCGACGACTGGCTGAACCATCCATATTTCTTCAGGATTCCGCCGAAGTCATTGGACCGTAATGATTTTCACACGCTTCTGGATCAGGTGGCCGGTCTGGGCGATGCCGATGCGGCCGCCACTCTGACCGCCGCCGCCCAGGCGGTAGCGTCGGGCACCCGGCATTTTCCCAGCCCTGCCGCGCGGGTGCTGGTTTGCGGCGGGGGGCGGCACAATGCTGCAATGATGGCGCATCTTGCCCGCCTGATGCCCGGCGTTGAGCCTGTTGAGGCCGCCGGACTGGACGGCGACATGCTGGAAGCGCAGGCCTTCGCCTATCT
>JBGSRQ010000034.1:0-4398 GCA_041737515.1 Rhodobacterales bacterium
GCGGTGGTGGCAAAGACATAGTCGCAATCGGCCAGCGCGCCCGCCACATCGGGGAAAATCCCCGCGCCGTCCAGAACCCGTCCCGCACCTGACGCCATCGCGTTCGCCTTGGGGTTCGGCCAGCCGTCGCGCGGGTCCACGATCCGCATCCGCTGCAGCCCGAAATTGAGCATGGCACGCGCAGCCGCCCCGATATTCTCGCCCATCTGCGGACGGACCAGAACGAATACGGGCGGAATGGGGTCAAGGCTGTGTGTCATCGCCGCGTGATACTCTGCCCGGACAAAATCCGCAATTCGCGCAGGCGATGGTAAAGGCCCGCGTTCTGCGCTAGTCACACCAAAACCCGCGCAGGATTGCCAAAATGCCAGAAGACCGCCCGCAAATATACCTGATCACACCCTCCGAGATGGATCTTGCAACCTACCCGGACACCCTCGCCGCCGTGCTTGACGGGGCGGACATCGCCTGTGTGCGTCTGGCCCTGTCCACGACCGATGAAGACCACGTCGCGCGCGCCGCCGATGCGCTGCGAGTGGTAACCCATTCCCGCGATGTGGCTTTGGTGATCGAACGCCATGTGCTGCTGGTTGACCGGCTTGGCCTTGATGGCGTGCATCTGACCGACGCCGGTGCATCCGTGCGCAACCTGCGCAAGGATCTGGGCAAGGATGCGATCATCGGCACGTTCTGCGGGACCACCCGCCACACCGGCATCGGCGCAGCCGAAGCCGGGGCCGATTATGTTGCCTTCGGTCCCGTGGGCCAGACCCCCCTGGGCGACGGCAGCCGCGCCGAATTCGAGTTGTTCGAGTGGTGGTCGGAAATGATCGAGGTTCCTGTCGTTGCCGAGGGCGCGCTGACTGCCGATCTGGTGGCCCGGCTTGGCCCGGTCACCGATTTCTTCGGGATCGGCGCCGAGATCTGGCGCGAGGATGATCCCCTGGCAGCCCTGCGCCGCCTGCTTGCACCCTTGGGCTAGGGCGTGGTGCGTTTGATCGGATTCGGCGGATCAAGCACAAAGCAACATTCCCGATGCCTTGCATGCCTTGGATTTCCGTCAATCTGAATCGGCTTCAGGAAAATCCGCTCTGGACGCCGCGCCCGGGATGCGCGGCGCGGATCACGGTTTCGCAATGTCGTGCCAGTGCCTTGCGGTCGGCAAAATCCGCGACGGCAACGGGGGCATGGAAAACAACCTCGACCCGCCCCTGACGGCCCTGCGCCAGAACTGCCAGTAAATGCGGGCCAAAGTCCATTTCACCCCACCAGCCGTAAAAGCGCACGTCCGCGCCGGGCGGTGCGTGGTAAATCACCGTGACGGGCTGAACATGCAGGATATCCTTGAGCCCATGCATGAAAAATGCGGCGAACAGCGTTGATTTGAAAGGAATAACCCGCGTTGCATCGGTGCTGGTTCCTTCCGGAAAGAACAAAAGCCTGTGCCCTGCCCGCAACCGCGCCTCGAAGAGATCCTGCTGCACCTTCGCCTCGGCCCCCTTGCGGGCGATGAACACCGTGCCCGTGGCCCGCGCCAGCCAGCCGATACCGGGCCAGCCCGCCACTTCGGATTTCGACACGAAGTATATCCGCTGTGCGGCGTTCAGCGAAAAAATATCCAGCCAACTGCCATGATTGGCAACCACGGCCCCCCTTTGCACCATCGGCATGCCGCGAACCGCATATCCGATGCCAAGAATGACAAATGCAGCCCGGCAGACAAACTGCGTGATCAGAGGCGTCACGGGGCGATCCAGACCGCAAAGAGGCCGCTCCACCAGACGCGTCAACAGCAGTAGCGCCAGACCGGTATAGGTCACCACGCCCAGCGCGGTGCCGCGCCACACGATGCGAAACCACCCCGCCAGACCCCAGGCCTGAACCGGGGGCTCGTCGTCGCTCAGCCACAATGTCATGCCAGAGTGCCGTGCTTTCGGGTGTAAAATGCACGGTGCCGGGCCGACATGGCGCCCGTATCCATCACAAGGCATACGTCTGTTGTGTTGAATACCGTATCGACCCATGCCCCCTCCCCGACAAAGCCGCCAAGCCGAAGGTAAGCCTTGATCAGCGCCGGTGTCGCCAGCATCGCAAGCTTGCGGTCGATCTGGTCCGCCGGCATCAAATCCATCTCGGCGCGCTGCGGGCCGATGGCGCGCACCCGCAACGCGGGCGGGGCAAGGTGATTGTGGTTCAGATAAGCCAACGGCTGGGCCAGCGCATCCAGATCGGTGCCGTGGAAACTTGCCACCCCGAACATAACCTCGATGCCCCGGTCCAGCACATATTCGGCCAGTCCGTTCCACAACTGCAGCATCGCCGTGCCGCCACGATACTCGGCATGCACACAAGACCGGCCTAGTTCCAGAAGCTTGCGCCCCGACGTGCGCAGCGGGGTCAGGTCATATTCATCCTCTGAATAAAAGCGCCCGTGCGCGGCCGCCCGGTCGCCCGGCAGCACGCGGTAGACCCCCACCACATCGTCCAAGGCACCCGCATCGCGCCGGGTGTCGATCAGCAAAAGATGGTCAAAAACCGCATCAAATGCATCGCGCTCCAGCTGGGCGTCATGGTCCACCAGCGCGCCGTCGCCGCCCAACTCCTCGACGAACACGCGGTAGCGCAGACGCTGTGCCGCCATCAGGTCCCGCGGCGAAGCGGCCAGACGCAGCACAAAATGCGGATCGTCGGAAATCATGTGTCCCACCAGATTGCGCCAACCGCCGTATGCCCGCGTGTCTTAGGCGGCGCGATGCACGAATGCAACCGCTTCGCCGTGGCTCATCCGTTCGGAACCGGGCGCGCTTCGGTTTCCGGCTTGAATGCCGCGCCTATTCAGCCCTAGGCTGTTTGCCTGAATCAAACACCCGCAAAAGGGTAATCCGCGAGCCGTCAATAACTTGTTTACCTTGATGCTGGAAGTTGACCGTGATCCGGTCCCCGATGTTGGACTGCACCTGCCCTATGCCCCAATCGGGGGCGCCGGGGTGGCGCACCAGCATTCCCGGCTCCAGCATTGCGTTCATGTTACCCCGAGCCCCCATTTTGTTTCGCCCGCCTCAAGGACCGCCCATGACAGACCAACCCGACATTGCCGCCCTGATCGGCTCTCGCATCTGCCACGATCTTATCAGCCCGATCGGCGCCATCGGCAATGGGGTGGAGCTATTGATGCTGGAAGGGTCGGTGAAAGGTCCCGAGATTTCGCTGATCTCCGAAAGCGTCGCCAATGCCAGCGCGCGCATCCGCTATTTCCGCGTGGCATTCGGTGCCGCCTCGGCGCAACAGCGCATCGGGCGGGCCGAGGTCAACGCGATCCTGTCGGATATCTTTCGCGGTGGGCGGTTGTCGGTCGATTGGCAAAGCCCGGCCGATCTTGCAAGGGCCGAAGTGAAACTGGCGTTCCTGCTGCTGCATTGCCTTGAATCGGCGCTGCCCGTGGGGGGGCGGATCACGGTCGATCATACCGACCGGCACTGGCAGATGTCGGCTTTCTCCAGCAAGACGCGGCCGGACCCGGCCCTGTGGGATATTCTGTCGGGTGCGGCGACACCTGCCGATATCGGTGCGGGCCATGTGCATTTTGCGCTGGTCCCACAGGAACTGAGGCGCGTGAACCGCACCCTGACCGTTGACATGACGCAAACGAGCATTCGTCTGGGGTTCTAGCCGTCAGGGCCGGATTGTGCCCTGCCCGGTCACCAGATATTTGAAACTGGTCAACTGCTCTGCCCCGACAGGCCCCCGCGCATGCATCTTGCCGGTAGAGATACCGATCTCGGCCCCCATGCCGAACTCGCCTCCGTCGGCGAACTGGGTCGAGGCGTTGCGCATCAGGATAGCACTGTCGAGCCGCGCAAAGAATCGCTCGGCGGTCGCATCGTTTTGCGTCAGGATGCTTTCGGTATGGTTCGATCCATAGCGACGGATATGTGCGATGGCCTCGTCCACACCGTCGACCAGCTTTGCGGCGATGATCATGTCCAGAAACTCATGCCCGAAATCCTCGGGCGCGGCCTGAACGGTGCCGGGAACGCGCAACAACTCACCCTCGGTGCGCACCTCAACCCCGGCGGCGAGCAAATCCCCGATCACCCCCGCGCCGTGCCTGATGTAGAACTCCCGGTCGATCAGCAGACATTCCGCCGCCCAGCAAACCCCGGTGCGCCGCGCCTTGGCGTTCAGCACGACGCGGCGCGCAACCTCGGGATCAGCGTCCCGGTCGACGTAAACGTGACAGATCCCGTCCAGATGCGCAAAGACCGGCACCCGCGCCTCGCGCTGCACAAGGCCCACCAGCCCCTTGCCACCCCGCGGCACGATCACATCAATCAGATCCGACATCCGCAGCATTTCCGACACCGCCGCGCGGTCCTGCGTCGGCACCAACTGGATCGC